>JAJOIW010000226.1 GCA_021209225.1 Verrucomicrobiota bacterium | reverse complement strand
CCATGGCGGGTGCGTTTGCTTTCGGAGGATTTGACGAACAACCGGATGCAGTGTCGGAACTGGATATATTTGATGTATCCGATCTCGACAGGCCGCCAGGACGGTTGAAGACCGTGCCCCCAATCTACCCGCCGGAACTCCGCCGCGCCCGTGTCACCGGGGAAGTCGTCCTCGTCATCCTGATTGATCAGAATGGCCGGGTCAGCATCGAGGACGTTGAAAGCTCCACCGCCCGCGAATTCGAAAAAGCGGCCATCATGGCAGCTGAACAATGCGTCTTTGAAAGCCCGATGAAAAATGGCAAGGCTGTCAAAGCCCGATACAGAATGAAAGTCCCATTCAAATTCTAAGCCTTATACTCACCCTACGTAATATTCCTATCCTCACCAATATTAAATTTTGCTTGTAAAGATATGAAAAGAAATAAAAGAAAATTGAATAAGAAATTAATTTTAAGTGTTCTTGTGGGAATGGCCTACTGGAGTCCGGTGTCGGCCCAGATCTTTCCCCTGAGTGAGAACACGTGGCGGAATCCGGAATTTGTCGCCCGGTTTTTAGGCAGTTATGGTGTCAATACCGGGGTCAATCCTGCCATTACTGCTGAGGACAAACTGTTGTTTGAGACACTTGTTCCACTGATGCAGAGCAACGTGCCGATGGCCATTCAGCAATTGCGCGCCTCGATCACTCCAATGACCAGTGCGGCATTTGAATATACATTGGGCAATTTATACTTCCAGGGCAGGAACCTGAATGAAGCGGTTTCCGCCTATGAAGCGGCGATCCGCAAGTTCCCCAACTTTCTTCGCGCTTATAAAAACATGGGGTTGATATTGGTTCAGCAGGGCGACTACGAGAAGGCGCGGACCATGCTGGTCAAGGCCATTGAACTGGGTGGTGCGGATGCCGATTTGTACGGCACTTTGGGCTATTGTTACCTGAATTCATCCAAATACGTGGCCGCACTGGATGCCTATAAAATGGCGATGATATTCAATCCGGACAGCCGGGATTGGAAGTTGGGCAAGATTCAGTGTCTGATGAATCTGGAGCAATACAAGGAAGCTGTGGGATTGCTGGATGACATGATTGAGAGATACCCCAACGAGGAGGCCCTTTTATTGATGCAGGCCAATGCGCTTATTTCTGAGCAGAAGACGGCGGAAGCGGCGGCGAACCTGCAGATTGTGCGCCAGATGGGGAAGGCGACTGCAGTCAGTCTCACGCTTCTGGGAGATATCTTTGTCAACCAGAACAATGTGGATCTTGCGATTCCATATTATCTGGAGGCATTGAAAACCGATGGGCTTGATCTGGTGCGGGCGATGCGTGTTGGTAAATCCCTGGTGAACCGCGGGGCCTGGACTGAGGCTGAAAGCTATCTGGTCTCATTGGAGAATGAGAAGGGAAGCCAACTGGCTGAAACCGACCGTCTCGAAATTCTGAACCTGAAAGCGACCTCCGCTTTAGGTCAGGGCAAGAATGATGAAGCGGCTGTCATCCTGGAGAAGGTGGTTGAAAGAGACCCTTTGAATGGCAAAGCGCTCCTGCTGATTGCTGAATATAACTGGAAGAAAAATGAGTTGGAGAAGGCCCAGATATTTTTCAATCGGGCGCAGAAAGTGGAGGACACACGTGTTGACGCCCTGGTGCGGAATGCGCAGATGTTTGTGACCATGAAAGAATACGGCAAGGCAGCGAAGCTCCTGAACGAGGCACAGTTGCTGAAACCTCAGAATCATGTCGGTGACTACCTGGCCAAGGTGGAAGCCGCGCATAGAGCCACCCAATATTAATTTTAATCGGAGAAATCAAACTATGAAAAATTCAGGCAGAACAATGCTTTGTGGCCCGTTCATGATCCGTCGATTGTGGTGGGGGCTGGTTTTAGTTGCGGCGACGATCCAATTGGATGTGGTTGGGGGTGAGGTTCGACCCAAGGTGCATATCTTTGCGACGGGTGGAACTATTTCTGGTGCCGCCCCTGAGCGGATCATGTTATCCGGGTATAAATCCGGTTCATTCACCATTGATGAAATGCTGGCGAAGGTGCCGGAGATTCATGATGTGGCCGACCTGACCTGGGAACAGGTCACCAACGTGGGAAGCGGAAATATTGGCACAGAAATACTTCTCCAGCTCGCTTCCAAGATTAATACCCTTTATGCGGAGCGGCCTGATGTCGATGGAGTTGTCATCACTCATGGCACCAGCACTCTGGAGGAAACGGCGTATTTTTTAAATCTCACAGTCATCTCTGACAAGCCAGTGGTGTGTGTGGGAGCCATGCGTCCAATGTCCGCGGTCAGCGGGGATGGCCCATTGAATCTCTATAATGCCGTTCGCGTTGCGGGAGCCACTGAATCCCGGGGCAAAGGCGCTGTCATTGTTTTGAATGATGAAATTTCAGCTGCCCGCGAAGGCACCAAGACAGACACTTACCGGGTCGATACTTTCAATGGAAAGGAATTCGGATTCCTGGGTTATGCCGATCCGGACAAGGTGGTTTATTACAGAAAGCCGGTGAAGCGTCATACTTACGGATCGGAGTTTATAGTCAAAGATTTCACTGATCTCCCCAAGGTTGATATTGTTTACGGTGGTTATCAGGATGCCGGACCAGGGGCCGTCATGGGATTGATCGAGGCCGGTGTCGATGGGATTATTCTTGCCTCCGGATCACGGGGATTCACCGAAGCCATCAAACTGGCCCGTGAGAAGGGCATTGCCATTGTATACAGCGATCGCAAAGGCCAGGGACGGGTTCTGGAGAGTCCCACCCGTCTTGCAGAAGGCTTTATCACAGCGGATAATCTCCGCCCGCAGAAAGCCCGCATACTGCTGCAACTGGCCCTGACAAAAACCAAAGACCCTGAACAGATTCAAAGAATTTTCAACGATTATTGATTTTCTGACCTTATCCGGAGATGAACCTATTGTCCAAAAAGATATTATTTATGAAATTACTGAAAAATTTATTTATAGCGGCTGGTTGCTTAGTCTGTGTGACAAGTCACGCTGTGGACCTGCCATTGGTGTATATATTAGGTACGGGCGGGACCATTCAAAGCAAAGGGGATACGCGAATGACTCTGCATGATTATCGTGCGGGTCGCTACGACATATCCGAGCTTGTGGAGGCACTCCCGGAGCTGCAGGACGTTGCCAGAATTGAAGCCAAGCAGGTGACGAATATCGGAAGCCCCAGCATGACCCCGGTTGTCTGGAAAGAACTTGCAGAAACCATCAATGCGCTTGCGGCTGAGAATCCGGAAATTGCCGGATTTGTTTTGACACATGGGACAAACACCTTGGAGGAAACTGCCTGGTTTCTGCACCTCACCGTCAAGACGGACCGCCCGGTTGTGGTTGTGGGGGCGCAGCGTCCCGCCACTGCCATCAGCGGCGATGGACCCATGAACCTCTACAATGCCGTCAAAGTGGCCGCATCGGAAGATGCCAGAAACAAGGGCGTCATGATTGCCATGAATCAACAAATCAATTCAGCCCGGGAAGGCACTAAAACCAGCGCCTACAAAGTTGAGGCCTTCCAATCCCGCGACCTGGGCCTTCTGGGTGTCATCGACCCGGACGGGGTCCGGTTCTACCGCGAACCCACCCGCAGACACACCATCTTTTCTGAATTTTCCGTCTCTGAAATCTCGGAGTGGCCCAGAGTGGATGTGGTTGAATCGTATGCTGGGGCACCCGGAGACATCATTGAATTTCTCATCCGGTCCGGTTCGAAGGGAATTGTTCTCTCCGGGCATGGAGCTGGAGGATCCTCACCTGAGCAGTCGACCCAGTTCAAAGCCGCGACCGATCAGGGTATCATTGTGATTGCCGCTTCCAGAACCGGGAGTGGACGCGTGATTCAAGGGACAAGAATGGAGGAAAGCGGCATCCTTGCAGGAGATAATCTGCTCCCGCACAAAGCCAGGATCCTGCTGCAGTTGGCCCTGGCCTCAGGACTGGATAAGCCAGCTATCGAGCGCATTCTCGAACAGTATTGATGGATTCCACTGATCCGCCTTACTCTGGCTGGTTTCCCGGTTTGCTGAAATTTCAAACATCCACCAGATTTCCATTGTGTAAGCGGTATTCATTCATTTGAAATTTCGAATCACCATTCCGGTTTTCAACATGGACTCCCGTTGCAGTCCATCTTTTCATTGAGGTGCCCATTGTATATTTATCTGGATATTCCGCAACAGATATACCATCCCTCACGTGAATTCAGCTGGCGATCCGGAACCCACAACCGGGGCATGACTGACAGTCAGGATGTCATTGGATTATTCCCGTCGTCAGCATTTTGTGGAAATCTGTACAATCAATCTCACCCGATCAGGTGAATATATTTTATTTGCCTGATTTTTTTCAGCTCTTACTTTTTTTATTAATCATCTATGGACAAAAACAATTTCAGTCATTTCTGGCGTAATTTCACTCCGGGACGGAGGCGATATGATTCCCGGATATGTAAACATATATTCATGGTCATGTGTCTTTCCTTCATGTCCTGTGGTGGGAAGCATGGTGACGCCAGTGGGAAAGGGAAAGGCAAGCCGGAAGGGGATGGTAAGGCCAGAGTGGTTGAGTCTGAGATTGCTGAATCGACCTATTTTGAAAAGTTTGTGCATGCGGTCGGGAGTTTGGCGCCTATCGAGGAAGCCGTTGTAGCCACCAAAGTGCCTGGAAGGATAGCCCGGGTATATTTTGACATTGGGACAATTGTGATCAAAGGCGAACGATTGATGGAGATGGAATCGCAGGATTACGATGCCAGACTGCGCCAATCCAAAGCCATGCTGGATCAATCGATCGCCCGTTTGGGACTGCCTGCGGACTACCAGGGGGAGGGGATTGATTTGAAGGAGACGAGTCTGGTGGCCCAGGCGGAAGCTATTCTGGTCGAGTCGCGCGGCAATCTGGAGCGAGTGCGGACACTTTCCAAAGAGGGGGTGGTTTCCCAGTCGGAACTGGATTCCGCCGAGGCTGCTTATGAGGTGGCACTGAACAGGCATCGTGAAGCCATGGACGAAGCGCGCTCACGGCTTGCGATGTTTGCCCAAAGGAAAGCGGAGTATGATATGGCCCGCCACGACCTGGACGAAACCATTGTTTATGCTCCATTTGATGGAATTGTTCAGAGCCGGTCCGTGTGGACAGGCGAGTTTGTTTCGACCGGCGATCCGGTGGCACGCATTGTGAGGTCGGATATATTAAGGCTGAAACTGGAGGTTTCTGAGCGCGACAGCAGTCAGGTGAGGCTGGGTCAGGAAGTGATTCTCAATGTGACAGGAGATGACCAGGAATATTATGGCAAGATTCACCGGTTGAGTCCTCGTCTGAATGAGTTGACACGCATGTTGACGGTTGAAGCCGAGGTGATGAATCCGGGGACCTTGCGGGCAGGACAATTTGCGTCCACAAGAATTATCATCACCAAGCAGGATCCAGCCACGTCAGTCAGCCAGAACGCCATGATAAAATTTGCCGGGATTGAGAAGGTGGTTGTCATTGAGGACGGGGTGGCGAAGGAACGCAGGGTGGAAACCTCCAGAAAGCAGAGTGGACGTGTGGAAATCACCAAGGGTCTGCAGCCCGGTGAGCGGGTGGTGATCAATCCGGGAAGTATACGAACCGGGCAGAAAGTCGTCGATCAGGGGACCTGAAAATTCATTTGAAACCGGATAGAGCATGCAAAAATTAGCGGAGATATGTATTAAGCGGCCAGTGTTTGGCACAATGATTGTGATGTCCCTGGTTGTGGTCGGTATATCCGGCTTTTTTAATCTGGGAGTGGACCGCACGCCACCGGTGGATATTCCCACGGTCTATGTGAATACGCGATTGCCTGGAGCATCCCCGGTGGAAATGGAGACACTGGTTTCCCGGTATATTGAGGAGGCAGTCAATACGGTGGAGGGGATCACGGAACTGAGATCCATTTCCGGATATGGGAGCTCCATGGTGAATATACAATTTGACCTGAGGCGGGATGTGAATCGTGCGGTGGAGGATGTGAGGAATCGGGTTCAGAGTGTCTTGAGCCAGCTCCCCCGCGATATCGACCCGCCGGCAGTCACCAAGTTTGACAGCGACCGCTCACCGGTTCTTTCGTTCGCCATGTCGGGAGACCGCAGTGAACGTGAGCTGACCGAGTTGGCGGATAAAGTTGTCAAAGTCCAGCTCGAGCGCACCCTGGGTGTGGGTGAAGTGGAAATCCGTGGGGGAGTCGAAAGAGCCATCTCCGTGTGGGTCGATCCCCTCAGACTGGCGGCCTACAATATTCCTATCGGAATGGTCCGCGAGGCGGTCATGCGTCAGAATGCGGATATTCCCGGAGGCAATGTGCTCAGTGAAATTGACGAAAAAAGTCTCCGGACCCTGGGCCGGGTTCTCGATGCTGAGGAATTCAATGAGATTGTGATCGCGCGGATTGATGGTGCCTCAATCAAGATTCGTGATGTGGGATATGCCGAGGACGGGGAAAAAGAGAGAAGGTCGGTGGCCCGGTTGAATGGCCAGCCCTGTGTCTCATTGATCATCAAGCGCCAGTCCGATTCGAATGCCGTTGAAGTCATCGAGGGAGTCAAAGCCAAAATCCCATTGGTGATGTCCTTATTGCCGCCGGATATAAAGATGGAAGTCATCGAAGACCAGTCCAACTATATATACACGGCTCTGCACGAAATTGAATTGCATTTGGTGCTGGGGAGTTTTCTGGCCTGCCTTGTTGTTTATTTATTCATGAGGGATTTGAAGGCGGTCATTATCGCTGGTGTGGCGATTCCGGTGTCGGTTATCTCGACGTTCGGGATGATGTGGGCGATGGATTTCACCCTCAACAGCGTCACCATGCTGGCGTTGGTCCTGGTTGTAGGAATTGTCATCGATGATGCCATCGTGGTTCTGGAGAACATTTACAGATACGTCGAGGAGAAGAAAATGTCGCCATTTGAGGCGGCCAGGGAAGCGACGGCTGAGATTGGTATGGCTGTGCTCGCGACCACTTTGAGTTTAGTGGTCATCTTTGTGCCCGTTTCCTTCATGTCGAGCATTTCCGGCCGGTTCCTGTTTCAATTTGGACTGACGGCATCGGTGGCGATCCTGGTGAGTCTGCTGGTGTCCTTCACCTTGACTCCAATGATGAGTGCGCGGTTGTTGAAGCCCGCGAAGGCTGGAGCTGGGGGGCATGACCATCCATCCGACTCCCGCGGAGGGTTTTATGGACACTTTGAGAAATGGTATTTAAGTGTGTTGAGTTGGGCGATGTCGCATCGGATGATTGTTGCTGGGGGGGCTGTTTTAGTGGTGCTCTCCACACTGGTTTTCTACCAGTTGGTGCCGCAGGAGTTTGTTCCATCCAGCACAGATGAAGGCGAATTTGAATTGACCATACGTGCCCCTGAAGGGACGAACATCGAAGCCATGGAGGAAGTGGCCGACCGTGTCGACAAGGTTCTGATGGATATGCCTCAGATCCGGCTTGTCTTTTCATCCATTGGCGGCAGCCGTATCAGTGGGGCCAATTACATGCGCACATTCATCCGCATTGCTCCCCACTCCGAGCGCCAGTTCACGTTCGGTAAATTGTTTTCACTCACTCCATGGAAGGCGTTTCAAGGCCACTATTCCCAGCAGGATGTGGCGAATGAAGTGCGTCAGAAGCTGCGGCGCATACCCGATATTCGGGTGGCTGTGCGCGCCAGTGCCTCCTCCATCAGTATCGGGGGGGGGGAATTATGAGATCGATTACTCACTGCTCGGACCGGATCTTGCCACACTTTCATACTACGCTGAGCAACTGAATGACCGCTCCGAATCCATTGGCATCATTGACGGCGATACCACGCTGAAGCTCGACAAGCCTGAACTGCTGGTTGAGATTGACCGCGACCGGGCAGCCGCATTGGGCGTCGATACCGAGGACGTGGCGACCGCCCTGCGCATCATGGTGGGCGGCGATGAGCGGGTCTCGCGCTTCCGCGATGAGACCATGGGGGAGGAATACGATGTTCAAATCCGTCTGGCGGATGGCAGCCGGAATGATTCAGAATCCATTTCGCGTCTCTATGTGGCATCCAGCAATGGAGGGATGGTGCGCCTGGATAATCTGGTGCGCATTCTTCCAGCGAATTCGGCATCCCGCATCGATCGTCTGGACCGGCAGAGACAGATCAGCCTCCGGGCTGGAATTGCACCCGGTTATGCTCTCGCGGATCGCATCAAAGCCTTGGATCAGATGGTGTATGAGATGAATATGCCTCCCGCCTACAGCACCCGCGTCTCCGGACGCGCACGCGAATATGAAACCACATTCAAAGAATTCCTCTGGGCATTTCTGCTCTCACTCATCTTCATGTATATGATTCTGGCGTCCCAGTATGAGAGCCTGGTCCATCCCATCACCATTCTGATGTCCCTGCCATTGACTCTGCCATTTGCCCTGGCCACGCTTTGGTTGACCGGCCAGACCCTCAACCTGTATTCCGCTTTGGGATTGCTTGTCTTGTTTGGGGTGGTGAAGAAAAATGCCATCCTGCAGATCGACCACATGAATCAACTCCGGGCGCCGGACGAAACCGGCTGGATGCCATATTGGAAGGGAATCGGGATCGACTGCGTCCCATTCTGATGACGACTCTGACCTTTGTGGTGGGCATGTTGCCATTGGCACTGGGCACTGGCCCGGGAGCTGAGGAGCGCAAGGCGGTGGCCGTTGTGGTGATTGGCGGGCAAACACTGTCCCTCATGCTCACGCTCATCATCACTCCCGTCCTATACAGTCTGCTCGACGATCTGAGTCTCTATCTGCAGGCCCTCCTGAAAAAACGCAAACCCGGCGCTGATCCATCCCCCGCCGCCACCGCAAGCACCGAATTCGCCCGATAAGGGGGAAATGGGCCATCATCCACTTGACTTGCCCGGCCCCAAAGGGGCCAACGGTGAAAGCCCAAGGTGCCAACGGTGAAAGCCCAAGGTGACAACCCTGGGAAATATGTGACCAAATACCCAGCGCCCCAACGGGGCGCACGGAGCCCCCGCATGGCATCAACCCCATGAACTTGCGGGAACC
>JAJOIW010000237.1 GCA_021209225.1 Verrucomicrobiota bacterium | reverse complement strand
ATTTTTCATTCTACCAGACATGAGAAAAAATGGAATTGGCAGCTGGTTTGCAATACAAATTTTTAAAACCTATCCTGGGAAATGGGAAATTAGACAATTACCTGAACTAAAAGTAAAAAATTTTTGGAGTGCGTCTGAGGCACTGGGATGACCGTGAGCGGCAGCCACTTTGAACCATTGGTAAGATTCTACAAGGTTTTCACGTGGGGACGATTCCTCCATGAGTCGATAAGCGAGGGAATATTGGGCTTTGAGATTGCCGGACCGGGCAGCGGACCGGAACCACTTCAGGCTTTCCCGTTTGGCGGATTGGAGGCGAACAGATTCATCGAAGACGATACCGAGGTAATAAGCGGCGTTGTTGACGCCATTTTCCGCAGCTTTGCGAAACCATTCGACGGCCTTGGTGGAATCATTGATTTTGTTATAAATGACACCGAGATTGAGCGCGGCAAGCGGGTGTCCACTGCCGGCGGCTTTGGTGAGCCAACGAAGTGCCTCGGATTGGCTTTGTTGGAGTCCCTCGCCATTCAAGTGGAGCATACCGAGGTTGTATTGGGCTTCGACCACGCCATCCTGAGCGGCCTTGAGGTACCAACTGGCTGCGGTGGAAATGTTCTGTTTTACGCCGCCCTCACCCATTTGATAGATATATCCCAGCAAAGCCTGGGCATCTTTATTTCCATCGAGAGCGAGTTTTTCATAGAGTTGGGTTGCTTGAGGAACGTCCGGCGGGATGTGGGGTGAGTGGCCAAAGAAGTGGATGCGGGCCAGTTCGATAGTGGCTGGAATGATTCCGGCATGGACGGCCATCCGGATGGCCTGCATGCCGGCTTCAGCCTCGGCTTTGGAATGAGCCATTTCGATTTGAATGACGCCGTATTGGAATTGGGCTCTTGGGGAGCCGGCTGAAGCGGAGCGTTTGAGGTAATCGAGGGCCAGGTCGAAGGAGCCTTGCGGGGACTGGCCCTGGAGAACTTTTTGGGCAAAGTAGAGCTGGGAATCCGGGTGACCCAAATCGGCCGCGGATTTATAGAGTTCGACCGCTTTGGGAATATCCCGGATTTCAGCAGGGCCGAAATCGTAAATCTGGGCCGCGTTGAAGGTGGCCTGGAGGTTTTGACTTTCCATGGCGAGTCCATAGAAGTGCAGGGCTTCTTTGAGGTCGCGACGGACATTGAGACCGGATTGATAGAGGTAGGCGAGGCGCAATTGAGATGGGGTATGGCCCTTGAGAGCGGCCTGGCGGTACCATTTCACAGCGTTGAGCATATCACTCTCATCGGCAGCAGGCTGATCATAAAAATGTGCGAGAGCATGTGGGGCTTCCTGGTGACCAGCATTGGCTGCGATTTCAAGGTAGGAAACGGTCAAGTCCTTGTCTGGAGATATGCCGGGCCCTCCGTTCTGATAAATGGCAGCGAGAAGCCAGGGGGCATGCATGTCACCGGTTTGGGTGGCCCGCTTGAGCCAGGCAACTCCAGTCTGGAATTTGACTGGCTCGGTGGTCTGGATCAGCATGCGCCCAAGGATGGACTGAGCGGCGCGGCTGTTTCTTTCAGCAGCTCCCTGCAGGGCTTGAACCGCACGATTGAAATTGGGGCTCTCGGGACCTTCCATGGCCCAGCTCAAACCCATAAGAAATGTGAGTCCAGGATCCGGTTGGATGGGATCCAAGGGAGTCACTCCCAGAGATTGGGCCGGGAGTGTGGGTGCGAAGGTGGCGACGACACAGCCCCCAATGAGTGCCAACAGAAAGGAAAAGTAAATCTGACGCGCCGGGCAGAGAAGGGTCCTGATGGGGCAGGTGCGGGGATAAACTGTGGAATCACCGCTGAACCCATGAGGCGATTGATTGAGATGGTGATTGGGAACCAGGTAATCCATTAGAATAATGTGTGGACAATATCCCTGATTGAGGATGATTTGGCAATCATGGAAGCAGACGGATGATTGGACACTCCAGGGAAAGGATCAGTGGCGCGGGAAGAATTCCTCGATCAGGTCGAGAGTTTTGCCCAGGGCTCCCTGACGTTCTTTGGTGGTTTCGATTGCGGCGGCTCCCATAGCCACACGTTTTGATGGCGAGAGGAACAGCTTTTCAAGGGTTGATTCAAGGTCAGCCGCATCCGGCACCTGAATCGCACCTCCATTCTGCACTAATGCCTGAGCAATCTCCTGGAAGTTGTCCATGTGGGGGCCGAAAACGACGGGGATCCCCATGCTGGCTGGTTCAATGGGATTCTGACCTCCCTCACCAAGGAGACTTTTTCCGATGAAAACGACAGTGGCGACCTCATAAAAGTAAATCAATTCACCGGTTGTATTGACAACGAGGCAATCCGAGGAGCGTTCGTCAGGGGGCTGGCGCAATGCGGAAAGATCGGTGCGGTAATGAAAGCGTATGCCTAAATCACGCACTTCAGAACCCACCGCACTGCCCCGTTCAAAATGCCGGGGCACAAGAATCAGAAACAGAGTGGGAAATTGTTTTTTGAGGTTCAGATAGATTTGAGCGATGACTTTTTCCTCACCCGGATGAGTGGATCCCGCCAGGAGGATCGGGGTGGATTCGGAAACGCCAATCAGACTGAGGAGTTTGCGCACATCCAGCCGGGTTTGTATGACAGGAGCCGTCACATCAAATTTCATGGCGCCAGTGACATGCACGACTTCAGGTCGGCAACCCAGGGCAATCAACCGGTCTTTGTCTTCGGAATTCTGCGCCCCGACGAGGACAAACTGGCCAAATAATGGGCGGAATAAGAATCCAAACTGCTGGTAGCGGGCGAAGGATTTCCGGGATATGCGGGCATTCACCAGAACCACAGGAATCTTGCGACGTCTGGCGCGCCAGAGGAAATTCGGCCAGATTTCTGCTTCGACGAGGATGATTAATTCGGGGTGAATAACCCCCAGGGCTCTATCGACGCATTTCCTGAGATCGATTGGGTAATAGATTTTGGTGACATAGCTTGGAAGTTTGCGAACGTATTGTTCCATGCCTGTGGTTGTGGTGGCGGAAACCACAAACTTCAGAAGTGGCCGAAGTGCGTGCAGTTTCTGCACGATGTGGATGGCGATATTGGCTTCACCGACACTCACTCCATGGATCCAGACGGTATGACTGTTTGTGACAGATTGCTTGACTTTATGATCGAAACGTCCGAATCGCTGGCCGAATCCTTTCTGCCAATTGCCGCGACGCCATAAGCGGAGCATGTAATATGGCGAAAGCACCACCAGAAACAGGGATAAAACAATGTTATAAATCGACTGCATCAGCTCAGATGTGGGACTGGCAAACATCCATGATAAGCCATCCGGCACAAGGGACGACTATAGGCACAGCTGGAAACAAATTCCAGTCCTGGATGCGCCTAAATCCGGGTTGGGGAAATGAGGGTATGGATTTCAGTATGGAGCCGGTTATTATCGGGGCGTCCCCGCGGCCTGGAGGGATGCCGGTGACAGGTTTTCGAATTCGCGACTGACGACCCTGGCAGATGCCCAATATGAGAATTCGTAGTGCCAGTCATTGGCGATGTGTGAGCAGAAGAGCACAATTTTCTGACCAGCATAATCGGTGAGGTCCACGGAGACGGAGTGGAAAGATCCGTCAGGTTTTGGTGCAATGAGTTGCTCATGGATGGGCTGATCATTGACAAATATTTTCAATAACCAATCCCCTTTTTCATGGGCTGCCACTTCGAGTTCGAGTAACGAGCGCTTTGCCTGAGGCAAGGTGACTATGCGCTGAAGTGCCGCGGTTTTTGCAGATTCCAGGGATGGATGGAGAGCACATTCTGTCTGCCGAGGTGATTGGGCAATTTCACTGGAGTTCCCTCGAAATCTGGCGCGATGACCTGCCACGCCGGGTCCCACAGGGCCACGGATTCTCCATCGATCGGAGGGGATTGGATGTGCAGACCAATAAGGTTTTTCTTTTTTTCATCGGTCAGGGGACCTTCTTCGGGTGGGGACAGAATATACCAGATCAGATCGCGCAGATCCTGATCCGGCAGTGATTCCAGACCTTCGGGCATGACGGACTGATTGGTTGTTTCCATCGACTGAATCTCGTCGCGCTCGATGGACGTGGTGGAGCCGCCTGCCTGAATCAGGGTGATGCGGTTGGGCGAGTTCTCGATGAGCCGGCCGGACAAGGTCCTGAAATCCTTTGTTTCAACAACCACAAGTTCGTATCCATTTCCAACAATCTGGTTGGGCATTATGATATTGGCGAGAAGCGCATCGAGAGACGACCTCCCCACACCAGTCAGGTCGGGGCCAACGGACTGACCCTTTCCATTGAATTTGTGACAGATGAGACAGGTGGATTCCGCCAGTTGACGTCCATTTTCCAGATTGGGTTGGCCGGCTATAACGATGGCACGTTTCTGATCCAGGACAGCGAGTCTATCCTCATTCGGGTCGGTGAATGTTCCGACTCCTTCTCTGGCCCGATCCCGCAGCCAGGTATTTTTGTGATTGACCAGGTTGCGGATGACGGCTGCCGGAACTTCACTGGCCGGCACCTGTGCGCTTCGGATGGAATCGACCAGTGCCACACTCCACTCCCATCGGGTGACCATCAACTGAGCGGTGGCAATTCTCGCCGACCACCGGAAGGTTTTTCCACTGATTCAGCAGGTGGGGCGCAACAGAATCGCCCCCAACCTCACCTAATGCGGCAATGGTTTCCAATAATATTTTTGGTGAGGATCCCGGGTGGGCCAGAGAAAGCAGAGCCTCGCGGGCGGAATCATTGCGCAGCTGACGGGCCACTGCGATAGCTTTGAGACGGTCGTCATCATTGGATGATCCATCCTTGATTCTGGCCAGCAATTGTGCCAATGCGGCGGCATCCCCCCACAAGGTGCCCAGTTCCCGGGCACGGGCCTGGACGGTCTGGTTATTGCTTTGCAACAGTTTTTCAATCAGGGGGCCGGTTGCGGATTGAGGGATGATGGACCGGGATTTCTGCCCATCTATGAGGCCCTGCAGAGACTGCGCAAGCAGATTGGAGTCGGTGTTCTCATAGGATTGGAGAAAGGCGACAGCCTCATTGAGTTTTGAAGCATCTCTTGAATCGCAAATGCGCCGCATGATCCGGTAAAGAATGTCGCCGGAGAGAGGCATGGAGTCTTCACCATTGTCGAGGAACCAGTTGAGGGAGTTCTGGGTGCTGGCCATGGTGATTGGCTCGGCTGCCATCCAAAGCTGGAATTTGAATGTGCGGTCAGTGGTGGCCCGTCCGTGGAGAAGGAGTGCTTCAAATACGGGGCCGAGGAGATTGATGTCCGGGTCCTGATCGGGGGGAGTATTGAGGGTGAGCGAGCCGGAGACAAACTGTCGGAGAGCGGTTGCGACGGCGGATTGAATAATGGGATCCTTTGTGGAGGCCAGTGTGGTGAGGCGTTGGGAGGCGGAATCATTGAGGACTTTTCTTTCGCCAGTGAGTCGGGCGGTCCAGGCCCGGACAGCCGGGTGGAAATCCGCTCCGGCCAACTCATCGAGAAAAGACTCAGTGAGAATATTGATTCCATGGAGTGTCCACAGGGCTTCCAACTGGATGCCAACTGATGAGCCATGGCGTGCTGTTTCCTCCAGAGTGGATCTGGTGGATGGTTCCCGGCGCTGAACCAGCACCTGCCGGGCAGCCCGACGAACCCAGTTATTGGGGTGCTTCAGGTATCCCAGAACGTAGGAGGTGTCAATATCGAGATAGATTCCAGCGGGCAGGACTGGAAACTTTTTATCCGGATTATCACCCGAATAAACCACGCGCCAGATGCGGCCGTGTTCCCGATCGACACCATCCGGATTGGCCAGGGCATTCTGGTAGCAGGGGTATTTATCGTACCAATCCATGATCCAGAGATTGCCGTCGGGTCCGGTTCGGGTGGCGACCGGGCGAAACCAACCGTCACTGCTTTTGATGAACTCTCTTTCCTCACTGGCAATGAAGCTGGATCCAACGGGTTTTAAAGTGTCCTGATGAATGGCATTGTGATGGATGTTGCCCATGAATATTTTGCCATGCATGTCAGCAGGATAGGAATTCCCCTGGTAGACCTGGACCCCGGAATAGGCGGCTCGAAAATGCTTATGATCGACAATGGATGGCAACAATTCGTAACCATAGGGAAATTCAGGAGTGCCAGCCTGGCGGGAGTAGAGTCCGCCCGGAGCCAGGTGGAACAGGTGATCGATGACGCAGGCACTGACGAATGCATTGCCATATTCATCGAAATCAACACCCCATGGATTACTGGTTCCGTCGGCAAAAACTTCGAACTCGCGGGTTATCGGGTGAAAACGCCCCAAGGCCGCATTCATGGTCACACCCTGAGCGTCCGCATTGGCAGGATTGACAACCCGGGAGTGAGTAAACACGCCATGAGTCATATAAAGCCAGCCATCGGGTCCCCATTGAAATCCGTTGAGGAGTTCGTGCCGGTCCTCCATGCCAAAACCGGTCAGAATGATTTCCCGGGTATCGGCGACGTCATCTCCATCAAAATCCTGAAGGAACAGGAGGTGTGGGGCCTGGCCGACATAAACACCTCCATTTCCCAATGCCAGACCCGTGGCGAGATTCAATCCATCGGCAAAAACGGTGACCTTATCCGCCTTGCCATCGCCGTCAGTATCTTCGAGGACTTTGATTTTATCGCGGGGTTTTTCCCCATCTTTTGCACCGGTGGGGTATTCGAAAAGTTCGATGACCCAGAGTCTTCCCTGATGATCCCAGGTCATGGCGACCGGGTTGATGACATCCGGCTCGGCAGCGAAGAGCCGCATTTCGTAACCAGCCGGCAAGGTGAATGATTTGACCGCTTCCCCGGGCGAAAGCGGAGTCGTGGGCGCTGGCGAATAAACACCGTTCAATTCCCGCGCCTCCAGTGGGTGCCAAACTCCCAATGCAAGACATAAAGCCACCATTAAAGCCGATTTACTGAATGTGCTCATGATAAGTCCGTATCCTACCCTTGCCGGCAACCGGGTCAATCATGCAATCAGTGAAAGATCAGCTGACGTGAATTCAGGGCCCAAAAGATTTCCATATCCAGTGTGAGAACAATTGGATAAATTCGGGTCAGAGAGGAATGTTTCTGGCGGCTCTGCGGATCGGGAATGGGGATGGAAGTCATGACAGCTATGGGCGACAGGCATGTGAATATTCAAATTCTGGAAAAAGGAGATGCAGGTGATTTGTGGGCCCTGCGAAAAGAAAGCCTGTTCACCGATCCCCATTCCTTCAGTGCCTCAGTGGATGGATTTAAGGTGTGGGGAATTGAACCTGAGTCGATCAAAGTGGACGGGGTGAACCACGATGGAATACATATGATTTATCGATTATGATCCGCGTGCTGCATCCGAACATCATCCAGATTCGAGGAGGGATCGTATCGAGTTATCTATTGCTCGATCCGCGGGGAGCGTGTGTCATTGATGGCGGGTTTGTCGGCGATGTGAATCAGCTGGAGAATGCCCTGAAAAACCACGATCTGGGGTGGCGGAATGTGCATACGATACTCGTGACACATGGCCACGTGGATCACATTTACCAGACGGCCAGAATAGCTGAATTGTCCGGGGCCACCATCTATGCGCATCCCCTGGAAAAATCACATTTACTGGGGAAGCATCCATATCTGGGAATTTCCAGGGTGTGTGGTTATCTGGAGTGTGTTGGGAGGAAATTACTGGGATTCCAGGCCATCGACTCGTTCCGGGGCATTTCGGATGGCGACTGGTTGGATTGTTGTGGAGGGATCAAAACAGTCCATTTACCGGGTCACACGGCTGGACATTGCGGGTTCTGGCATAGGGACAGTGGGATATTATTTTCGGGTGATCTGATTTTGAATGCGTGGTGGAGGATGATGGTTCCGTGGCCCTGGTTGAACACGTGCCCGGAGCAATTGAAAGCGAGTCTGGATAAGATCTGTGAATTATCGCCAGCGGGCATGTTGTCCAACCACTGTGATCTGGCCAGCCCATGGCACCAGAGGGACAGATTCCTCAAGGCACACCGCGGGGGGCGGATATTTAATTTACCCGCGTAGCAGATAGGCAGGAAATCAGGTGGGATCTGAAGATGCGGAATTGTCGGCGAGCGGTTGATTCAACCGGACTTTTCTTCTGGCGCTTTTTTTACCCAGGTTGATATTGATCATTTCCACCATGACTGAGAAACCCATGGCAAAGTAGATATATCCTTTGGGAACGTGCTGGTGCAATCCGTCCAGAACCAGAACAAATCCCACAAGCAATAAAAAGGACAACGCCAGAATTTTGAGTGTCGGGTGATTTTCAATGAAGTCACTGATGGATTTGGCGAAGATCAGCATGAATCCGACAGCGATCACCACCGCCGTGATCATAATCCACAAACGATCCGCCATACCC
This sequence comes from Verrucomicrobiota bacterium, assembly GCA_021209225.1. Lineage (GTDB taxonomy): Bacteria > Verrucomicrobiota > Verrucomicrobiia > Limisphaerales > JAJOIW01 > JAJOIW01. The sequence goes on along the minus strand of JAJOIW010000237.1, from coordinate 700 downwards.
ACCGCGGTGATGACCGAATCCAAAGAAAATACCAGATCCAATATCAGTATCTGAGTTAATACCGCACTGAAGGTCATCACCTTTTTCGTGGCCCCATCGGCGTGAGCATCCGAGCCTTCCAATTTGTCGTGGATTTCATGTGTGGCTTTGAAAATGAGAAATAATCCACCAAACATGAGGATAAGATCCCGGCCCGAAATAGGCATGCTTTCCTGCATGCCCAGCATGGCAGGGAAGGTGAAAAGCGGGTGCTTGAGCCCCATAACCCAGCTGATGCTCATCAGGAGGAGAATCCGACTGACAAGTGCCAGCATTAATCCCAGCTGTCTGGCCTTGGCACGTTGATGCTCAGGGAGCTTGCCAGCCAGAATCGATATGAAAATCACATTATCAATCCCGAGAACCACCTCGAGAATTGTCAAAGTCAACAAGCTGACCAACCAGAAGTCAGATTTTGAAGCAGCCCCTGCTGCGGCGATAAGATCCATAATTCAATGGCTCAAAGTTCAGTGCGCCAAATGATGTAAGCTGTGCATCCGGTATGCAAATCAATTCCTTCGGAAAAAATTAAGTCGTGTTGCCTCATTGAAGAGGACACCGAAGGAAAATTCCCGGACAAGAAAAAGAGGCCCGTTGCCTCACAAATAGGACACCATGGCGGGAGCCATGGAAATGAGCGAGCAAAGCACAGCGGAATATA
>JAJOIW010000203.1 GCA_021209225.1 Verrucomicrobiota bacterium | reverse complement strand
TCCGCACAGCATGTCGGGAGTCACGCTCGACCAGATCCTGTCTGACCGTCCCTTTTCTGATCCATTCTACCTGGCCTATTTAATTTTCAGTTACCATGAGGCATATGGATTATTTGCTGAACCATCGGAATATTTTCTGGAGCCATTTGCCACGGTTCTGCCCGGATTATTTGCGTCGGATGCTCCGGAAAGTCAGATAAATGCCCTGCTCCCGAAGGTGGCGTCCCAGTTTCTCAAGAGGGATCTTCTGGATGCATTGAGGACCAATCCGGAGCATGCGTTCCGGCAGGCTCTGGCGGCGAACGACACATTCACTGGGGGATGGCAACCCGCAGCCCCGATTCGGATGTATCACTGCAAGGACGACGAAGTCGTGCCCTATGCGCATTCAGAAATTGCCGCAAACGCCCTGGCTTCACCCAATGGTCCTGAAGTTCGGGTATTGGATCCCCGGCTGATACCATTTCTGCAGGATGGTTCCCACATTGGTTGTGTCACGTGGGCCCTGGTTGCGCTGCAGGGTTGGGTCAACCAGTTGCTCTAAGTCCATGGTGCAGGCGACCGCACAATCCGGCGGGCGGGACAATTCAGCTGAAGCATGCATTGGATTTTGACTCTGACCGGGGATCTCCCCATGATGGAAACCACTTTATGAATAAGATGCATGTTTGTCATTGGATCCGGAATGGACTTCAAATCGGGATGATTATGGGAAGTATGACCTGGAGCGGCATAGCACAACAGGACCCGTTTTCGATGCACGAAACCCCGGTCATCGCCGGAAGCTGGGACCTGGTTGTGACCGGGGCAGATGGCCAGACCTATCCATCCTGGTTGGAATTTGAAAAATCCGGATACAGGACATTGGTTGGTCGGTATGTGGGTCAGTTCGGGAGCGTCCGCCCAATCTCTCAAGTGCATTTTGACCCGGCAGATCAATCCTTTCAATTTGTCATTCCTCCGCAATGGGAGCGACGCACCAGCGATGTGATATTTGAAGGCAGGCTCGATGGAGAGGACCTCACCGGCCTGACCACCAGTGACGATGGAAAACCCATCGCCTGGAAAGCCACACGAGCCCCGAAACTGGACTCCAATAAAAAAGTGAAAATCTCTGCGGTCCGTGAACTCTTCAATGGGGCCGATCTGAAGGGATGGACAGCGCGGCATTCACAAATTCCAAATGGCTGGGAAGTTCAGAATGGCATTCTGACGAATGTCCGACCAGGCAATGACATACTGACAGTGGAAAAATTCAGGGATTTTAAATTGCATGTCGAATTCCGCTACCCACAAGGCAGCAACAGTGGCGTCTATCTTCGTGGACGATATGAAGTCCAGATTGAGGATAATTTCGGGATGGAGGAATCCAGCCATCGCATCGGGGGGCGTTTATGGGTTTCTGACTCCACGGTTAAACGGATCCAAGCCGGCTGGTGAATGGCAATCCATGGATATCACTCTGATCGGGCGACTGGTGTCGGTCACATTGAATGGCCAACCCATCATCGAAAATCAGATTATCCCAGGAATCACGGGCGGCGCTCTGGATAGTCATGAAGGAGAACCAGGACCGATTCTCATTCAGGGCGATCATGGCCCGGTGGAATACAGAAGAATCACCCTGTCCACCCTTTCAGAATAATTTCCGTATCAGAATTCCCGATACGAATGATTTCCCGGTGCGGCCAATTTGCTGCGCCGGGATTTTCTTTTTTCAATTCCGGTATTTGGAGAGTGTCTTCTTCAGAAGGAGGAGGAAAAAACCGCTTCCGGCCAATGAGGTGAGAATTCCGATGGGTATTTCCCTTCCAGGAGCAATGCAGCGGGATGTCAGATCGGCCAGAGGAACCAGGATCGCACCGATGCAGACCGTGAAAGGGATCATGGTGCGATGGTGGGTTTGCAGTGCAAGCCGGACCAGATTGGGAGCCATGAGCCGACAACCGACGACCCCCACAGCCGCTGTGGCACTCCCAGCCAGAAGCACTCCACACCCCAGACATATCCATCGGATCAAACTCACCGCACACCGAGATAGAAGGCTTGCTCC
>JAJOIW010000215.1 GCA_021209225.1 Verrucomicrobiota bacterium | reverse complement strand
CCCACAAAACCGTCCATACTCCCAGGATCCGGACTCCCCTGCCCCGCGCCGGAATGAATCACACCTCTCAGACCGTTCCCATTCACCTCGAAGAGAGCACAACGACCGGGATCGGGACCGCCCGAACCGCGAACGGGATCCCGAGCGAAACCGCGACAAGGAGAAAGATCCAAACCGACCACGCCAATCATCGGATCGCTCAAAAAACAACCCTGGCCCGCGCCGGAACCCTCAGGCACCACGAGACCCACAGAAAGACAGAAACAGAGAGCGGCCACCCAGGAGAGACCGGGACGAGGAATAATTCAGTTCCTGATTGGGTTTTCAATAAAATCCATCAAGGTGGGAGCACACTGATGGATCACATCCAGGAACCGGGGTTGCAAACTGAGGCTGAGGCGCAGCAATTCCTTGAACTTGTCTGTTGCATGCTGAGAATGGTCCGTGCCAGCTCGATCGAGGTGGAAGCTGGCGAATTGATTGGCCAACTGAGGCCACATGTCCTGCTTGGCGGACAGGAAAAATCCACGCAGTGCCAGGTGGGAATCCGCCTCCGGGTCAAAGAAGGACTCCAGGTGATGGAGAAACCGGATGGCAAACCGCTCATCGTGAGGATTGGCAAAATAGGCCGCCGGCGCTTCCAGGCTATGATTCAGACTCAGAACCCAATCGATCCAGCGCGAATCCCAACAAATGCCTTTCTGTTCAACCATTTGCCTCAATCCGAATTCCGGGTTTTCCACTGAGCGCCTGAAGAAATCCAGGATCACCTGGCGTTTGGTGAGGTCCACATCATGGGAATCCACAACATAGCGGTGAAACCTCAAAAAAAATTCATCCGGGCGCAGATTTTCCAGGCTCGCGAAAAAGTACTCTGAAAAGCTGACGGATGGAAGGGGTTCGGATAACTGGGAGACCAGCAGTGATCCTTTGATTTCATGAGATTCTGCCAGCCATTGAATGATGGTGCCCACAAAATCCGCCAGAACTGAGCACCCCTCGCGGTTGAGAGACAATGAGAGTAGCTCATCCTTCCTCTCCAGAAAGCCCACGACGACCGCCACCTGTGCCTCCGATAAATAGCCAGGATTCACCATTCCCAGAAGGTGCATATGCGACTCAATAGTCAAATGGAAGGCAGGCTGGTCCACCAGGCCCTTTGAGCGCACCACTGAAAGAATGTATTTCAACCCATCATTCCATTGGTTCCAGATGAGGGATTGCATTTTCCGGCTGGCAAAATTCCGGAGAAAAGGTCTCAATTCCTTCCAATTCGTGGGGTTGGATATTATGGACTGGAAGAAAGGCCATTTTCCCGGCCAGGAGTTCCAAGCCAGTCCACGCACGGCGGCACTGAATAGAATGGGATCCTCAGATTTGGCCCAGGACAGGGAATAGTCGAGGTAATCCTTGTGACGGGCCAGGAAGTAAATGATTTCGGCCTGGAAATGCAGCCCGACATGCGGGATCAACTGGAAGCCGAGTCGGGCAGCGGCCACGGGATCGATGATCGCATAGGCCTGGAAAGCACGCACGTCCCTGGCTTTGCCTGAGTGGGTTATGAATTTCAGGAGGTGCTCTTGATATTGCTGAGCGTTGGCAGGCAGGATTTTTTCTGTGATGAAGCGGGCGCAGTCCGGATCCGGATCCCCCAGCCCTTTCATGATGGCATGGATGAGGCGGAAATCCTGATAGTAACCGCAGCGATAACAGTATTTCAGTTGCTCAAGGCGATTTCCTGAACCAGAGGGATCCAAGGCCGCACGGGCCAATTCCAGTTCATGACTTTTTAAGGGGGTCTTTATGTGAGTGTGGGAGGATTCCTCATCATGTGCGGATGCTGTCCCTCCCCGGTCGGGTGCAGGATCCTTTTCAGAAAATGAATCATCAGAAAGGGCCAGATCGAGGGCCATTTTCTCCAGGGAGGTGATGTGCTTCAGGATCTCCAGACATTGACGGGTGCGTTGCTCCTTCTTCGATTGGATAAAAACCCACAAATGCTGTCCGAGGGACTCAGCTCCCCGCGGGACGGGATAGATCTGGCAAAAATCAGTCAGCTGCCGCAGGATCCGATGATTTTCAACACCAAACAGAATGAACCGGCGCACAATCCTCCATCCCTGGAAAAGATATTGTCCCCAGGTACCGGGTCGGGGAATCTGTTGTGCCTGCGACATGATCGATCGAAACTAAATGAGTCGGATGACTTCCTGTTCGGTAATGAGCGCAATGGGCCTGGCTCCAATCTGCCCTTGACTCCTTATGTGGTGAAACGAGACCAGAAGACATTGCCGCTCGCGCAATTCAAAAGGCAGGTACTTCAGGATGTGCAGGGACGATCCTTTACTGGCTTCCGTTCCTTCGGTCAGCCAGAGTTTTTCCCCGTGGCTGCTTTCAATGAATATCTGGCCATCGGTCGTGGCGAGATTTTCAAACTGGAGCATGGCGACTGGAAACCGGTCTGTCAGGGGATTGGTCCAGCATTCCCTGACTCTGTTGAGGACTGGCTCCCATTGCAGATGACTATGGCTCCGCAGACTGATGAGATCCTCCGGCAATACGTAGCGCGTCCGGTATTCATCCCAACAGATCCCGAAATTCGGATCACCTGGCACCATGAATGCGATTTCGGGCAGCACCACTTCCCCGTGAGATTCCTGCCTGGATGAGGCCCAGTTCTGACAACCGGCAGGTGCGAGATCACTGCTGCTTAAAAATATCTCCGGGCTGCCCGCCGAGGCCCAGTACCCAATGGGCGAAGACATACTCTCATGGCTCGATCCACTCAGATTCGTGGAGAATCCCAGTTGGATGAGCTGCGCATCCTTAACCGCCAATCCACATTGCTGTAGCAAATCCGTATTCCAGTCGATCCACGGTTGATTCAAAAACCGGGAAATGGTGAATTCGGATATGGTATCGCCACAGTACAGGATCTGAAGGAAATCGCGGTTATGCTCGATGCATGCCTGAATCTGGAATATGAGGTCGAGACATGTTTCGCATGCGCTGATATCGGTTGTGATTCTGAGGCGAAAGGACTCTCGCGGGCTTTCATTGGCCAGAGAGGAAGCCAACCTCATCAGCAACTGGCCAAGCTTTTTCAGCCCGAGCCCAATGGAACTCCCGGCGAGCTGGTGAAGTTCTTTGAACTTATCATAATCAATAGCCAGCAATCCCTTACCAAGAAGCCAACGCATCATAGACTCGACCGCAAGCAGGCCCTCAAGCAATGGGGTGACGCGGTTGTGATCCACATCGCGAAAGAAGGCGTTTAATGGTCCGGCGTCAAAGCGGCTGAAAGCAGCCAGGGGTGCTGGTCCCTGGTAGAAATCATCGCCTTCCAGGAAACTCAGAAGCATGCTGATCACATGCTCGCATGGGTATTTGAGACTGTCACAGGAACAATGAAATGCAGGATGTGCCTGGTCCAGAAAATAACAGGACGGGTAGATTTTACGGCCATTGGCATAGTCAAAATAACCAAAGAATAGGGTGGCCTCCGGGTTGCGGAACAATCGGGTGTCCTGATACCCGTTCAGGAGCATCTGTCCCATTTTATAAACTTCGTCGCTGCCGGCCAGTTCTCTGACAAGCTCGTCTGTTATCTTCATAATCCCCCTGTCCCTGAGCCTTCCATATTCAATCTGGCAGGTACTACCTTTTCTATCGGCTAACATAGGCAGCCGATAACCATTCCCTGCATGAATATGTACCGCTCCGTAGATTCTAACGGACGCCTGAGATGAATTGTTAAATCGGATTTTTTCCGGAAGTTCCTCGAATTCACCCAGATCACAGATGATGAATTGTTTAGAAACCGCAGAAACATAGCAAAAATAAAATCCTGAATCAAAGCATCTGGTTATTCCGGAGTTTTGCGATGGTATTCACAGGCCTCGATGAACCCCAGATTGAACCGGCGCTGGACTTCCTTCCCCCACCCGTTCCGCTGGAACAGGTGTTCAGTCCTGGTCAAGTGGCGGCATTTCAAGCCAGCCACCAACCCGAAAAACTGGTACATGATCCACAGTAGACTGCGACTTCGCCAATAGCCCAATCCATGCCCATCGCACAGCCGGAAATCTGCCCACCACCAAGCACTGCCCGGACAGACCTTGGAGTTCACAGCGCGGATCAGTTGCTCAATTTCTGGTTCAGAGAACATATCGAGAAAAAAGTGGGTAACCACCAGATCAATCCCATTCGGCACCTCATCCAGAGTCGACATGAAATGAATCACCCGACTGGATGACATGAATGGATTTGATTGGATGCGCTTCAATGCCAGATCCCGCATCTTTGAAGAGGTTTCGAGAATATAAAATTCGGCGTTGGGCATGTGCGGTGCGGCCTGACTAAGAAATTGCCCCGGGCCCTCGCCGAATATGAGAATTTTGGATCGTGGTCGGGCACGGGATAGGAAGACCGATCGTGCCCGCTGCATATCCCTTCCATAGACAACCCTTTCCAGCAGGGTGTAGGTGCTGGCGATCCGGTCAAATCCACTCACCGCTTTTTCAGTGTGGGTGTCCAATCGGTCGCATGGCTCACGGGAATCGTATCCCCTTTGGAAATCACGACATTGGGAAGGGGAATCTGACCGAAGCAGCGGCCGATGAACTCGGCAAGCGTTTCATTGGTGGGACCATACCCGCTTCCATAAATGTAAAGCTCTAAATCGTGAAGCAATTCCTCAGCAGACTGGTAGCGCTTCATGAGGTCTCTGGCAAGGCACTTCCGGAGGATGGTATCCAGGCGCTTGTCAATCCTTGAATCGATCTTCATGAAATCGGGAAGTTTGGCACGAATCACGTTCTTCCGGGCTTTTTCGGGTTTTTCATCGTAAAAGATATTATATCCCAGGACGAGGCTGGAGAGGACAACCCCGGTCGAAAACAAGTCGGAGCGTGCGTCGGTGATTTTGAATTGTGCCTGTTCCGGGCTCATGTAGTCCGGTTTCCCGGCCAGCACCTTGCCCTCCTGATTGCGCAGGTAGCCAAGGGCCTTAGCGATACCGAAATCCATGAGTTTGACGTCCCCTTCAAAACTGACCATGATATTCCGGAAACTGATGTCGCGATGGACAATTCCCAGCATCTGGTCAAATGAGCCGCGTTTGTTGTGAGCGTAGGTTAAAGCACGGGCCACGCGACTGGTGATGAAGACAGCCAATTCGATCGGAAGCTTCATCTGTTTGTGGTAGAGTTGCTCACTCAATTCCTGCAGGTTGATGCCCCGGATATATTCCATGACGATGAAGTATTGCCCCTGACTTTCCCCGAGGTGGTAGGTCTGTGCGATATTGGTGTGGACGAGGTCGGCCACCAATTTTGCCTCACCGATGAAATTATCCAGGAATTCCTGTTGTTTGGAGAGTTCCTGCTTGATGATTTTGATGGCGACGCGCTTGGTGAACCCATTGATACCGATCTGTTCAGCCAGATAAACTTGCGCCATTCCACCTTCAGCCAGTTCCCGCTGAATTGAATAATCCAGTATATTGATCAACTCGTCGGACATGGTACTCAAAAATTCACATTGCTGATGAACCTGATCTGGTTGTCCCGGCCGGCACCAAGCAAATATCCAATCTGTCAGTGCGTCGGCTTTGACAAATCCTATCAATCCAGTCAATCTGCCCCTGTGATACAAATTTGTCGATTCCAAACATCCGATGAACTGGCGGAGCCCAAGCTGGGAATACTGAAGAACTCAAAGGAAATCCTTCCCATCCCAGGCTCAGAGAATATGGCGCTTGCCGATCTGCTGGAAGATCCTGATGCGGCTATAGCCATGTTACAGGGATTTTTAAAGCACCCGCATCTGGAGACTCAATTGTTGGATGACCTGCAGATTCTCCCACCGGTGGACCACCAGGAGGTCTGGGCGGCGGGAGTGACCTACCTGCGGAGCAAAACAGCCCGCATGGAGGAATCTGAACATGCCGCATCAGCCTACGACCTCGTCTATCAGGCAAAAAGACCGGAAATATTTTTTAAATCCATGCCTCACAAAGTGTGCGGGCATGGGGATCCGGTCTGTATCCGGGATGACTCGGAATGGAATGTTCCAGAGCCGGAAGTGGCGTTATGGATCAACCGCAACAATGACATTGTTGGGTACACCATTGGCAATGACATGAGTTCAAGGGATATCGAAGGAGAGAACACTCTCTACCTGCCCCAGGCCAAAGTCTACAACAACTCGTGCGCTCTGGGACCATGGTTGACTCTGGGACTCACTCCGGAAGAAGCCGCTGACCTCGAAGTGAAATTATCCATTACCCGAGATGGCAAACAGGTCTTTACCGGCAATTCCTCCACATCCCAGATGAAGCGATCGTTTGAAGAATTGCGCGACTACCTGTGCAAATGCCAGACATTCACGGACGGAGCCGTATTGCTGACTGGAACGGGAATTGTCCCGGATGAATCCTTCACCCTGCAGGAGAATGATCGGGTCGATATCAGCGTCAAACACCTGGGAACCTTGTCCAACATCGTCGTCGAACTTTCATAGTTGAAATAAAATGTCCACGGGATCGACCAGTGCCGGATCCGGCAGCAGAACATTTCCAGGTTTGAGAAACTGGATACGCCATGTGTTGCTTCTCACCATCGCTGCAATCCAGATGAATGCCCGCTCCCAACCTGCGGATTGGATTCAACCGGGCCATCCATTTCCGGACATTTCTCTTCCCGACATCACCGGAAAAGGATCGATCTCGTTTCCTCCGCGCAATGGGAGACCGACGCTGATACATTTGTTTGCCTCGTGGTGAGCGGGTTGCCGCAAGCACGTGCCCGGGTGGCATGTCACCACACAAATTCCTGAAGTGAACCGCGCGGTCAACGTGATGGGGATTGTGCTGGAGCAGCACCCGGAAAGAGCGCGGCTTTTCATGCAGTGGCAGAATATGGATTGGCCGGTAGCGGTGGATGCTTTGAACCTGCTCGAACTGAAAGCGGTTCCCGTCACTCTGCTGCTGGATCCGGATGGCAGGATTTCCCGGATTTCCCCCGATCGGGACAGCTTCGCGGAAAGCCTGGAAAATCTGGAACCTCCCCCACCCCCACCGGATCCGAAAGCCTGGTGGAAACCATGGATCGGAGAGGCGGAGAGGCTTTTCCTCAGTGAGGATAAATCCTTCACCCGGATGATCAGCCAGTTGGAGACCCGGCTCAAATCCCTCCCTCCCCAGTCACCGCAGACGGCACTCACCTGTTTCCGGCTTGGGGTCGTGACCAAAGCCAGGGAGGAATCACCGGATTCCGAACCGACGGACTTCGCCCGGGCAGTGGATTTCTGGCAACGAGCCCTGGATCAGGATCCGAATCAATACATCTGGCGTCGACGCATTCAGCAATACGGCCCCCGCCTCGCCAAACCCTACCCCTTTTACGATTGGGTGCCTCAGGCACTGGAGGACCTGAACAGGCGGGGGACACCATGGGATGGAAGTCCCATTTCCCTGACCGGCTCGGAAGTCACCCCTCCAGAGCAGAATGATCCAGATCAGACAGCCCATCCCAATCCGGACCCGGACAATAAAATCAACCACCTGGCACCAGCATCCTCCATCCATGTGTCACTTGCCGCCATCCCAAAAAATTTCAAGCCAGGGGAAACCGTGCGGGTGCATGTGCAGTTCCGTCTCACTCAGCCACTGGTTCGTCAATGGAACAATGAAGCTGAACCGGCCATTCTCCACATCCCTCAAACCGTCTGGACCCCCCAGCCACTGAACCTTGTCTGGGATTCATTCCCTACTGAATCAGCGAACAGTTCGGAAACCCGATCCTTTGATTTTGAAATCACGGTGCCTGAATCCGATTCTTCTCGGATCGCATCCGGGAATTCCATACATATTCCGGCATTTCTGGTGAGTCATTTCTGCGATAAACTCACAGGTGTCTGTTATCTGGCACGGAGGGATGCGCCTGTTACACTGGAGATGCCTGACCAGGGCGCCTCCCATTCAGCAGGGGAATGAATAGACGGGTTCCCTCCCCCCGCGTTTGACTGGCTGCCGTGACCGGTCGGATTCCCTGCTGAAAACCGGGGACAATGGTCGGGTTGTGCCCGCATCCAGTGCGTCAGTGACTGAACCTGGCCAGAAGTTCCTTCCCCATCCGGAACACTTCGCGAAATGCGGCAGGCCCGGTTTCCGACTCAAAAGACGGCGGATGTGAGGGAGGATGTGAATTTTTTCCAAATGTGGCGTTGAAATACAATGGCTGACTGGGGATGATGGATCCCAATATATGGCACTCGAACGATCTCATCTGGAGAAGTTATCCAAAATTGTGGGGGCAAAGGCACTTCTGACCGAACAGGTGGACCTGATCCCTTATTCGTTTGACGGAACCGCTGCGATGAAGTCGATGCCCGGAGCTGTGGTCTTCGTCCAATCCACATCCGAAGTCAGCGCACTTCTGGCATACGCCGATAAAAATGGTTTGAAAATCGTCACCCGCGGGTCGGGCACGGGATTGAGCGGAGGAAGTATTCCCAGCCATAACTGCATTGTGTTGTGCACAGCGAAAATGAATCAGATTCTGGAAATCGACCCACTGAATCTGACCATGACAGTGGAACCGGGAGTGACCACGATTGAGATCGCCAATGCGGCCACCAAAGCTGGCCTCTTCTACCCCCCGGATCCTGGCTCCATGAAAATCTCAACCATCGGTGGGAATGTCGCGGAGAATTCAGGAGGCCTGCGCGGATTGAAATACGGAGTGACCCGCAACTATGTCATGGGACTGGAGATGGTTCTTCCCAATGGAGAAGTCCTGTGGACCGGCAACAAGTGCGTCAAGGACGTGGCCGGTTATTCCATCAAAGACCTGATCATCGGGTCGGAGGGGACACTCGGTGTCCTCACGAAAATCCTGTTGAAGCTGATTCCCAAACCGCAGACGAAGTCGACCATGGTGGCAACCTTTGATCGCATGGATACGGCTGCTCAGGTGGTATCCGATATTATTGCCGCTCAGATCATTCCCTGCACATTGGAGTTCCTCGACCGCACCACCATCCATTGCGTGGAGGATTACGCCCGCATTGGCTTGCCGCTGGATTGTGAAGCTCTGCTTCTGATGGAGTCCGATGGCCACCCGGAAGTTGTCCGCGAGGAAGCGGAGAAAATGGTCGAGATCTGCCGCCACCATGGATGCAAGGAAGTCCGGGTTGCCGCCAATGATCAGGAG
>JAJOIW010000133.1 GCA_021209225.1 Verrucomicrobiota bacterium | reverse complement strand
GAATCGAGCCATGGTGTGAGCGGATGAGGAACCCGCTTTGTCCCAGCCACCAGATATGCAGATGGTCCGGGCGGGGTGGGTGGGCAGAATGCACAGCCGCCAGAAATTCCTCCCCTTGTAGAAATGGCTTTTTCATCCCGGATGACTGGGCGGAAAACTATTGTTTCACCGAAGGCAGTGTGGATCTCATCATCTTGCCCAGATCGATATTCGGTATCAGGGATTCAAATTTTTTGGCGATTCCTTTAGGCAGTTCGCCCATGCCTGAAACCACGACACCGGACAATTTGATGCGCGCCCATTTTCTGGCTTCTTTGCGGTGTGAGTCGTCATTGCCGCGCATGAGGTAGGCTTTGGTGAGGTATCCTGCGCGCAAAGTCAGGAGAGCTGCCCCCATGCCCTGCACCACGGATTTGCCCACGACACTGCCAACTGCGGGAATGGCTTCTCCGAATTCCAGATCCTCAAATTGATCCATCACCACCGCTCCAATGGCAACCCATGCATAAATGCGGAACAGGTCCGTCATCGATGGGCGGATCCCCAGTTCATCAATGACCTTTTTCACCATGGCGATATTGATGCTCAAAATCAGAAGGGCATCCAAAGGGCCATTCTGAGAAACGGCCACAGCCAGGAAGGCCATGCGTGACTGGTTGAAAATGACTTCATCCATTGATGTCGACCGTGCATGCAGCAGCTCACGCAGACAATTGGGAAGGTCCTTGCGGAAAGTGATGTGGTATTCGAGCCGCCGGACCTCATCGGAGGAAAGCTGCCCTCTTTTCAGCAGCAGTGTGGCCTGTTGATGAGCCCAGTCCGGATCGATCTCAGCTTCCCCGTCCAGCAAAGGGGACCAATCCCGGGTCTGATTGCTGAGGATGGCCATCAGTGGACGCACCCCATACCAGAAAATCCCGGTTGCCATGGCTGCATAAAAAATCCACGCCAGACTGACATGAATCGACCGCAGGTTGTTGCCTATGTCCACAATGGCCGAAACAACCGCCACGATCGCGAGAAAAATAACCAGGGCTGAAAGCCGGAGGAACTGGCTCATTAAGCCGGCTGGTTTTTTACTTTGATGATCCATATCTGATTTCATTTTATCCATTCGCCTATCAGCCAAGACCTTATCAGTGTGACAGGCTTTGACTCTGAAAACCAATCGCTTCTGCAAAAATAAATACAAAATCTGTCCCGTATCAGGATTCCTGAAAATAATTAAAAAATCGATTGACCGTAGGGATAATGTCCAATAGATTTCTTGCCCTTACATGATTGGGGGTGTAGCTCAATTGGTTAGAGTACCTGCCTGTCACGCAGGTGGTTGCGGGTTCGAGCCCCGTCACTCCCGCCACTCCAATCACCTTTGTTTCAGATCCCTTTCCGGTTTTGTTATTCACTTTTTCTGTATCCTGATTAGCGACTTTCCGGGCCAATCTGTGACAAATATTCTTTAAAGCAGGCCAATGGATGCCAGAAACTGGCGGGTTTCCGGAATCGACTGGTGATGATGCGCCTGCCATCCCCGGCTTTGCGCTCCCGCCACATTGGCCAGGTTGTCGATCGATAAATGCAATCTCCGGGCCGCGCGCCTGAGCCATGGATTCCAGTGCGGCATAAATGCCCTGGTCCGGCTTCATGGATTTCTCCAAATACGAATAGATGTACCCGGTGAATTCCTGAAAAAATGGAAATTGTTTTTGGATGATATCGATGGCGATTTCGTTGGTATTGGAAAGGATGTAGGTCGGGATGCCCCGCGAGCGGATCGATCGGTTGATATCGATCATTTCCGGGATTTCGCTGAACATCTGGCCGAAATCGTGAACGAATTCCTCAAATGTCCCGGTGTATCCCAGTCGATTCTGGACCATCAAGTGGAAATCCCTGGAGGAGATGGCCCCACATTCATAATCCAATAAGAGGCTGGGGTCGGAAATCAGCGACTTGAAGGAATCCGGAGACCGCCCGGATTTGCGGGCCAATCTTTCAATGACAATCATCCAGTCAAAGTCGAGCAGCACTTTGCCCAGGTCGAAAACCATAATCTGAGGGGTAGGGGTCGGTAAATTCATATCATTCATTTAAATAAAGCCGCTCAGCGGCGGGGCACATGGTGGAATGGGCCGCCATTTTCCCCGTTGCTGGCGATTATCAATCTGCTTTTCTGCTTCCAGTCGGCCTTCTGCGTGATTTGGGCGTCCTTTGGTCGGGGCGCCCATCTTATGCCTCTCCAGTTGAACGTATTTTTGTTCACTATCAATATAAAAAAGTCGGTTTTCTCCTGACTCCGCAGCATTCCTGGATATGACCTGAGAAACCTGATCATTGAATGTATATGAGGCACATGCGGGACAAAAGGAATTGGGAAGACCATGAAAGCCAGTCATTCCATGGTGAGATATCGAGGGCAACCAGACCTTGATATCCCGGTCCTGTTTCACACAAACGGGAGCGGACAGAAGGTCATAGCGGACGAAGAACCACAACGCCGCGATTCTTCAAAAAACAACCTGTTGTTTCAGTGTCCCGGGGGGAGTGGATTCTTCAAGGGTGACTCATAAGCCAGATGGTGTATCCGGTATAGGCTGCCATGAGGATCCCCCCTTCAAGGCGGCTGATCCGGCCCGGGTGAATGAATCCATAGCCAAAAAGGAAGAGTGAAATGGTCATCCCCAACATCGTGAGCATGTCTCTTTGTATGATTTGCAGACTGACAGGAAACGGGGCGATACTGCCAGCGATACCGATGACCACGAGGGTATTGAACAGATTGGATCCGATGATGTTCCCGACCACCAGATCACTTTCTCCACGCCTGGCAGCCGCCAGGGATGAGGCCATTTCGGGTAGGGAGGTGCCTACAGCCACAATCGTCAACCCGATTATCAGGTCACTCACCCCCAGGGCGTGGGCAACCTCCACCGCTCCCCACACCAGAAGCCGGGAGCTTCCAATCAGGATGATCAATCCAATCACCAGCTTGCCCAGGCTGGATTTGAGACCTGCTGACGAATCCTTGGGATCATTCACATCCGCTTCGGAATTGGGGTCCGCCTGGATGCGCGCCCCTGAACGGATACTCCACAAAATATAAAGCGAGAAAACAAACAGCAACGCAACCGAGTCTATGGATCCCATCCTATGGTCCAGCACCAGTGCAATGGAGAGCATGGTCACCAATGTCACGAATGGCAGCTCTCTGCGAAGCGCCTTGGGATTGAATGCGATCGGGGAAAGGACCGCCGTCAAGCCCAGGATCAGGCCTATGTTGGCGATGTTTGACCCATAGGCGTTTCCCATGGCTATTCCCGGGTTGCCTTGTGCTGAAGCGATGGCTGACACCACCATCTCTGGTGCGGAGGTGCCAAAGCCAACGATGACCATGCCAATAAGCAGTGGAGGCATGCCCAGCCATTTGGCTGTTGCCGATGCGCCGCTGACGAAACGATCCGCACTCCAGACCAGTAACACCAACCCCATCACGATGCTCAATAAGGGCAATACAATCATCCGTCCCGACAAGCTTTCAGAATTTCTCCATCCGTCAAACCGGAAATCCCTCAGCCAGGTACAGGGGATCAGTCATGGCTGGCGGGATTCATTCGGTCCGGATGCGAATATTTCCATGACAATCTACCAGTTTCTTTGAAATAGTCGAAAGCGAAATGCAATGACATACTCAGCTGACTCCGAACCAGGCTCCAGAAAAATCAGCCTTGAGGTGGCCATCCTTGGGGGAGGATTCACTGGTGTGAATTGTGCCCAGCAACTGGGTAAGCGGCTTGATGTCTCCCTGGCGCGTCAGTGTGGCCTGATTTCCGAACACAACTATATGGTTTTTCAGCCCCTGCTGGCTGAAGTGGTCGGTGCATCGATTTCCCCCCGGCATGTGGTCAATCCCATCCGGTTATTGTGCCCCGAAGTCGAAACCTATAGGGGTGAAGTGACCCGGGTGGACCTCAAGAATAACGAAATCGAAATCAGTGCCGGCGAGTTCTCACAGAATTTTCACATCGGTTTCCGCCATCTCGTCCTGGCATTGGGCGCCGAGATTGACCTGAGCCGCGTGCCTGGGATGCCCGAGCATGCGCTGGTGATGCAGAATGTGGGTGATGCCATGATTCTGCGGGCGACGATCCTGTCGCGCATTGAGGAAGCCAACATCGAGATGAATGAGATGCGGCGCCGGTCGCTCCTGACATTTGTGGTGGTCGGTGGGGGATACAGTGGGGTTGAGACAGCTGGGGAAATTCTCGATTTGCTCCATTCCATGGTTCCGTTGTATTCGCGGATTTCGCTGCCTGAAATCCGGGTGGTGTTAGTGCACAGTCGGGATTATATCCTGCCAACAATGAACCGGGATCTGTCCGAATATGCGATGAATCAACTGCGCAGCCGCGGACTTGAATTGGTTCTGGGCCGTCGGGTCAAGGCGATGACATCGACCCGGGTCTATCTGGATGACGGACAGGTGCTTGAAACCACGACAACCGTTTCAACCGTGGGAAATGCTCCTCACCGGTTGCTCACTCAGATGTGCCGTCAATACAATCTCCCAAATGAGCGGGGCCGCATCCGGGTGACACCTGATCTGCGGGTGGAAGGGTTCCCCAATCTCTGGGCGGCCGGAGATTGTGCCATGGTGCCCCTCTCCGGGAAAGCGGGGGATTTATGCCCGCCCACTGCCCAGTTCGCCATGCGCCAGGGAGCCCTGTGTGGAGACAATATCGCCAATACTCTCCAGGGCCGCCCGTTGAAAACATTCGCATTCAAGGGCCTTGGGGAATTGGCATCCATCGGACACCGGACCGCCGTGGCGAATATCCTTGGGTTCCAGATGTCCGGATTTCCCGCCTGGTTCCTCTGGCGGACACTGTATCTGTCCAAACTTCCAGGTTGGGAAAGGCGGCTGAGAGTGGTTATTGACTGGACGCTGGATCTGTTTTTCCCCCGCGATATCTCGCTGCTGAATCCAAGGTATACCCGCCTCCAGAAAGAAATGCATCTCGAACCGGGCGACACACTCTTCTGCCGGGGTGAACCCGCTTTTTCACTTTATGTGCTCAAAAGTGGACGAATCCATCTTGTCGATAAGGACAAAGTGGTTCGGGTGATTGAAGCGGGAGAATATTTCGGCGAGCGGGCCCTCTTGCATGGCGGGAATTATATATTCACCGCTGTGGCTGCTGAAGCCAGTCAGCTCATTTCCGTCAGTGGTCAGTATTTCCTGCCCATGGTCCATGAGAGCCGCAAGCTTTCGCTTCTTTTTGCCCGGACGTCTGCGCAGTCCAATCCGCAGGATGAATTGTCCAGTCTGGCATCAAAAATTCCCGATGGTCTGATCGATACACCAGTATCCCAGGTTATGGTTCATCCGGTCATTTCCATCTCAGCTATTGAATCCATCCATGGGGCGCTCCGCATCATTAAATCCAACCGGTTCTCCACCTTCCCCCTGGTTGATCAGGAGAACAGGATTGTCAGTTGCATCATGGAGGATGACTTTTTCAATGCCCTGAAACGTCCGGAGATTCAAATGGATTCCAATATTCTTGCCGTGGACAAGACCCAGATTCCCCTATGTCAACCCACCGATTCTGTGCGGGTCGCTCTGGATAAGATGGTCTATTCCGGGAGAACCAAATGCTTTGTCACCCAGCCGGATGGCACATTGGTGGGCGTTCTTGCCATTCTCGACCTGTTCAAAAAATGAGGCTGCCCTGCGGCTGTCGGCCCGTGGCTCTGCTGAGAGGTTATTCTTGTCCGTGGAGATCGGGATTATCGCCGGGGTGGGGCCATGGATCGGAGCAAAGATTTCTGTGAATATATTCTGGCTGAATTGGCAATCTGGAAGGATAGTTGGTGCGTTCATTTAAAGAGCATCATGAAGTGGAATTCCTGTGTATTGGTCTGGGCCGTTTTTCTGAGTGGGATGGTGTCCGGGTATGGTGAGTCCTACCCCGTCGCCATCAGCCGCCAGCGAACGGTTGGTGAAAAACTAAAAATCAACGATTCACGTCGTGGATCAGGAGAAGAATGCGGCTTCATTTCAGGGCAAAATCCTCAAAGACCAGGAGAAATATATCGAAATAAATCTGCAGGGAATCGTCACAGTCGTGTCCGTCGATGACCTGCAAATGGAAAATCATATCCGGATCGTGGTGGACAAATTCACCTTAAAGCAGGGGGCGACTGCCACTGAGGCTGAGTCCAGTGACCTGCTCCAGCCAGGCGACACCATCGAGCGGATTAAAGGCAAAAAGCAGAACGACTATCTGGTCAATACTCAACCCGCAGAAGGCAATATCCTTCAGGGACTCAAAATGGTTTTTGGCCAGGGTGGGGATGATCTGTATTCAGAAGATGAGCTGCTTGAAAACCAGGGGTTGAAAAGAGTCGGGGAATCCTGGCCAGTCAATATTCCCAAACACATTGAGGTCATGAAAAATCAGAACCTGTCCCAGTCACCCGAATCCATCCATGGCCGGACCACTCTGGAAAAGATTGTCGATCATCCATCTGGTCCATGTGCTGAGGTGAAGCACCGCATCGAATTGAAGCCATTTTCAGCCCCTCTGCCAGCCGGGAGCCAGGTGCGTCATATGGTGATGGTTGTCGATCAATGGCACCTGCTGCCGCTAGACCCAAAGGCCATCATTCCCAAGCAGGATTTCAAAATTCAGACCGAAGGCGAATTTTCGATGCGGCCCAATCCGCAAACGCCCATGATTGATTTCAAGTTCACGAAGCTCAGAACCGTGGCGGTTGAGAACTTCCGGGTGGATTGATGGGTTTGAATCAGGACTCATTCTGGGTTATCCTCACCGCAGCCCGGCGTCCGCAGTGAAAGAAAATGGCGGGTGTGACGCCCAGGCCTAAAAGTGTGGATGTCACCAGTCCCCCGATAATCACCACGGCTATGGGGGAAAGGATTTCCTTGCCCGGTTTGTCTGCTGCCAACAAAAGTGGGATGAGCGCTATTCCAGCGGTGATGGCTGTCATCAATACCGGAATCAACCGCTCGAGTGTCGCGGCTTCAATCATGTCCCGGGAGAATTCCCGGCCTTCATATTTCATCAGATACAGGTAGTGTGAAATCAGCATCACACTGTTCCGCGCCCCGATCCCAGCCACCGCCACAAATCCCACCAGGGTCGAGACGTTGACATTCCCCAGCATCACATATGTCAGTATCACACCACCCATCAGGGCTAATGCCGTATCCGCCAAAACCTGCAGGGAAAAGAAAACAGATCGGAAATATTGAACCAGTAAAAATCCTATTATGGCAAATATACCCACTGCCAGAATGCCTATGCGCCGGGAGGCTGATTCTCTGGCTTTAAATTCCCCCTCGAAGGAAATATGCATTCCTGGAGGCAGATGGATTTTATCATGGATTTGAGTTTCCAGCTGGCGGATGAGTTCTGTGACGCCCTGAGATGTTGGATGGATGCTGACCACAAATCTCCGCATGGTGTTTTCGCGATGGATGACATTCGGGCCAGTTGCCGAGCGGATATCGGCGATGGACTTCAGTGGCACAGATCCACCATTGAGGGTTGAGAAATAGACCTGTTCCAGCAATGAGGAATCATTGCGCCAGGCATCATCCAGTTTGATGACCAGGTCAATGGTCCGGGGGCCATCATATATTTCGGCCACCTTTTCACCTCCGAGCAAGGTGGAGAGTTGTTGATTGAGTTGGCCGGGAGTGATGCCGAAAGCGGCTGCTTTGGTCCGGTCTATCTGGATGCGCCATTGTTGGATGGGGGCCTGTTGTTCCAGCCGGGCGGATTCCAGTCCCGGGATTGTGCCCGCTATGTCCCGGATTTGTGTGCCTACCTGACGGATCTGATCCAGGTCATTCCCAAATATTTTTATGGCTACCGGCGCGGAAACACCGCTGAGCATATGGCCGATCCGATCCCCAAGCGGGCTGGTGATGGCGGTGAAAATGCCTGGGATGGTTTTCATGCGCTCCCGAATGTCCTCCATGACTGATGTTCTGGGTCGCCCGCCTTTGTGGAAGTCGATATCAAACTCAGCCGTGGATACCGGAACCACATGGTCTCCTCTTTCTGCGCGTCCCACCCTCCGCCCGATGGATCTTATCTCTGGAACTTCCCGGAGTTGCTTCTCCACAGCCGCCGCGAGAAAGCTCGTGGTTTTCAGGGATGTGCCGGGTGCGGCCGACATGGCTATGATGATCGTCTCCTCGCGGAATTTGGGCAGAAAATCCCGTCCCATGAGTGGGTAAATGACTCCGGCTGCCGCCAACGTGAGACCCGCTGCCAGAAGGATGATGACGGGATAATCCAATGCCAACCGGAGCCACGTCTTCCTGAAAAGCGCTTTCACCCAACGGATGACCCATGGATCCCTTTCAGATTCTTTGGATGTGGGATCGAGCAGATAGAAACTCAGAACCGGGATCACTGTCAATGAGATGAGAAACGATGCCGACATGCTGATTATGGTGGCCAGGGCAATCGGGGTGAACAACCGCCCCTCCACTCCACTCAAACCCAACAACGGAATAAAAGATAAAATGATAATCAGCGTCGCATAAAATATGGAATTCCTGATCTCCGCACTGGCCGAGGCAATAACTTCAAGCCGCGGCCTGGGGCTCGGAAGTACGGTATTCTCCCTGAGCCTTCGGAACACATTCTCGACATCAATGATGGCATCATCGACAACCATTCCAATCGCGACTGCCAGTCCTCCCAGAGTCATGGAATTGACACTCACTCCCATCCAATAAAAAAATCAGTGCTGTCGCCGCAAACGAGAGAGGTATTGCCGTCAATGTGATGACCGTAGTGCGCCAGTTCATGAGAAATACCGCCAGAACAAGACACACCATGATCCCTCCCAGTTCGACTGCCTCCCGCAGATTCCCCATGGCCAGATGAATAAAATCCGACTGCCGGAACAGGGCCTTGAGCTGGACTCCTTCGGGCAATCCCATTTGCAGCTCAGCGATGGCTTCCTCCACTTTCTCACTCAGCCGGATGGTGTTGTAGCCTGGCGATTTGGTTATGGAGAGAATGACCCCGGGGTTTCCATCGACAGCGGCATCGCCACGCATGGGTTGCACATCCCAGGTCAGGTTCGCCACATCCCGAAGGTACACCGGGCGGATCCCATCGTGGCGGACCACAGTCTGCCCCAATTCCTCCACATCCGTTGTCATGGCCAGGTTGCGCACCATGATTTCCTGATCCC
>JAJOIW010000245.1 GCA_021209225.1 Verrucomicrobiota bacterium | reverse complement strand
CCGGGGCTGCAAACTGGCGGGTCAATGGCGTGATCGTGATCTTCACCGTCCCTGCATACGGACGGCCATCCACTCCCTGACCAGTCAGGGACACCACCACCTGGCCAAAAACATCCGTGACACCCTGATAATTCAACACACCATTCACCACAACCGCCTGGCTGAGGATTTGGGGGTTGCTCTGGCCACTCACCGTCAGGCTGGCCAGTTGATTGGGGGAACTCAGTCCCATCAGGGGCAGTAAATTGACAACATGCTGGCCGCTGTTCTCCGGCACAATCTGGTCGGGAGCTGCAAACTGGCGTGTCAGTGGTGTGGTTGTGATCTTCACCGTCCCAGCATACGGTCGGCCATCCACTCCCTGACCGGTCAGAGACACCACCACCTGACCAAAAACATCCGTGACACCCTGATAATTCAACGCACCATTCACCACAGCCGCCTGACTGAGGATTTGGGGGTTGCTCTGGCCACTCACCACCAGGCTCGCCAGTTGATTGGGTGAATTCAGTCCCATCAGGGGCAGTAAATTGACAACATGCTGGCCACTGTTCTCCGGCACGATCTGATCCGGGGCTGCAAACTGGCGTGTCAGTGGTGTCACCGTTACCTTTGCAGTTCCGGCATAAGGTCGGCCATCCACTCCCTGCCCGTTCAGGTAGACTAAAACTTGACCAAAGAAATCTCTGACCCCCTCATATTTCAACTGGCCATCCTCCACAACCGCCTGGCTGAGGATTTGGGGGTTGCTCTGACCACTCACCGCAAGACTGGCCAGTTGACCTGGGGAATTCAGTCCCATCAGGGGCAGCAAATTAACAACATGCTGACCGCTGTTCTCCGGCACGATCTGATCGGGAGCGGCAAAATTAAAAGTTTTTGCAGTGACGATGACTCTCAGAATACCCGCAAATGGACGGCCAGAGCTGGATGATCCATGAAAAGTAACCATGACTTCCCCAAACTGATGAACAGCCGGCTCAAAATAGAATTTTTTATCAATAATTTCAGCTCTGGAAAGGATTGTGCCGGGAGTCAGTTGTGAAATGGAGAGGGAGGCGATCTGGCTGGGGGAACCCAAATGAAATGAGGGAACCAAGTCATAAATATGCAATCCGCTGTCTTCTGGAATCGTCTGATCGCTGAGGTCAAGGGAGTATGTCACCGGAGCCACCGAAACATGCATGGTGCCTGTGAATATTTGACCCGAAGTTTTTTGGAGGGTGAACCGGACAACACTGTCACCAAATGTATTTGGAAGGGTATTGAGAACGATGAATCCCGCATCCACACTCACAGATATGGATGAGGCAGCACCATCCACCCCATCTATCCGGAGAAAGTTCAATTCAGAGGGTGAAGTGGCACCGACATGAGGCAACACATTGATTCGATGTTCACCACTATTTTCCGTTACTCCCAGATCCGGAAGTGAAATGGTGGATTGATTCTGGACAGTGAATACGGGGATGGTGGTCCTTTTCTGCACAAAGGACGTGTCCAACACCTCAACCACCACGAGGGTAGCGCCTGGCCTTCCAACAATGGGACTCATCCGCAAAATCCCCGAGGAATCGAGAGCTAAACCACTCAGCAAAAAGGGATTGCTGTTACTGACGATCCGGGAGGACAGAACGTTCGCGCTCGACCCCACACCAAAAAAGTCGTAGCAGTTCACCGTAAATTCACCCCCAGTATCTGAGGCTGTCACATTACCATGGGGAAAAACTTGAAACCTGAAGATCGAAACGGGAACGATAGCCCGGAATAGCCTGCCTTGAGTGGATTCCGCCTGAACAATCATTTCAAAAATACCCCGTCTATTGGCTGCAGGCTGAATGACCAATTGATTATTCTGGATTACAGCCAGGGAAAATGCAGATGGATCGGAGATTGATTGGATTGAGGCCTCCAGAAAGGAATCCCCGACTGGCAGGTTTAAGTGCGGGACTATGTCAATGGATTGAGCGCCACTGTTTTCTGCCAGTTGCTGACTTGGAATGATGAATGGCTCAATATTTCCAGAATCCAATTGGAAGTCGTGGAGGTATTGTTGGTAGGCATCAAAATAGGCCACTCTGCCAGCTTCAACTATCGATTGAGGAGAAAAGTGGTAGAGATCCCCCGGGAAATGCGGGTAAAGCCCGGTTTCTGCCAGGTAAACTCTCTGTGGCAGGTATTTCGCATCAAACTTGCTGCGCGAAAAAAAAGTATTGATGAGGCGTGTTTCCGGATTGGCGTCCACGACTTGGCCGGCAATCAGAACGGTGTCCGGGGGTGATAAACGATTCACTGCGCAGTGGGTGAGCAAGGAGTCAAAATCGGATTCATAAGCGGAGACACCACGAACGGCATCTGTTTCTCCCTGATGCCAGATGATGACATCAAAGCGGGGAATGCCACTATCGGCCACCTGCTCCATAAGCCCCTGGTATCTGGGTTGGGACTTTGGCACCCACTGCAGTATCGACTTCCCACCTTCAGCCTCAAAAATGACCCGCACCTCCCGCCCATAGCTTTCGCTGAACTGTTTTCCAAAATGGAAAGCGATGTTGTTTCCCAGTGGACCACTGTGATAGAATCGGGTCTGTGGCGGTGAAAGGTGGGGATTCCATATCTGCCACTGCTTGGCCGACCAGTGCCACAACTTCACATTCCCGACCGGATTATCCTGGTCCACTGTGCTCATATGCCAACCCACAGCATTGGATTGTCCCATAATGAGCACATACAGGGGCTCATCCCGGGGCGCATTTCCCTGCCCGGAAACTCTCATCGGCACAACACAATGCAAGGTCAATACAACAGCCCACAACCATTTGAATGGCGCCCAATCAAATCGAATTCCATCTGCCAGATAATGTATTTTCATGAACCTGATCCACCGGAACCTGAAATCCGGCATTCCTCCGGACACATAACTACTCCTACTATACGTCCGACTTTGTCCCTGCTTTCATAAATAATTATTTTTTTAATCAGAATTACCATCCAAAACAGTTCAGAAATCCAAGCTGAATCGGAAAATATTCCAGGTTACTGAAACCATTTTCCGCTGTGGGGAGTCTGACTAAAACGTTCTGCTGGCTCAAATTTCCTGTCACAAGGAAATGGACATGTGCTAAATACAGCGGATCATAGAATTCATGCTGGGAAATATCTCCATCCAATGGACACCTGAATGGCAGTGGTTCACCGCTGGAATTCTGGCGTGCTCGGCACTGCTCATATGGTGGAGCTCCAGGCAGATCCGGCGATGGAACGCCTTGTCCGTTGTGGGACTTTCAGCAAAAATATGTGGCCTTGCCCTGCTGATCTTCATCCTGCTGGAACCTGTTTCGATTAAAAAGGTGGCCAAACCAGGGATCAACCAGATAGCTCTCATCGTGGACTCCAGTCAGACACTGGGAATTGTTGATTCTCAAACTGGCTCACCCATCCACCAGACATTCTCAGATTGGTTCGCCAGTCAGGATGGGCAGGCATGGATCCAGGAAATGTCCGGGACGTATAAAATGCGGTTTTATACCATGGATTCCCAACCTCAGCTGGTCTCTGATCCCTCGGACATTCAATTCCGGGGTACGGCGAGTTCATTGAATTCCGGACTCCTGCAGATTGCCCAAAGTTATCGGGACAAGCCATTGGCTGGTCTTATTCTGATGACAGATGGAATCCCGACCGATGCGCCCCTTTCCCAGCAGGAAATGGAAACACTCCCACCCACATTCATTGTCCCACTTGCTCCGGATCAGATGCTGAAGGATGCGCGGATTGAAAAAGTGACGATTCGGGAGTCTGCTTTTGAGGATGCTCCGGTCGAAGTGGAATCCGATACACACGTAGTTGGATTCAGTGGACAATTGCTCGTTTGTGATATCCTGCGAGCTGACGGATCCACTGTCCACACCCAGTCGGAGATAATCAATGGTGGGGATTTCCACAAAGCTTTCCGAGCCAGCTTCAAACCATTGGCCAAAGGCATCCAGTTCTATAAAGTCCGCTTGAGGATTGCTCCAGCAGGATCGAATCCGGTGGACCGTCCGGGGGAGGAAATCACCGAGCTGAACAATTCGCAGTGGATTACCATCGACCATGGCCAGAAACCTCTGCGCCTGCTCTACGTGGCTGGACGTCCAAACTGGGAATTCAAGTTCCTGAATCGTGCCATCCATGAAGACCCGCTGCTGGAAATGGCCGCCCTCATCCGCATCGCTAAAAGAGAACCCAGATTCCAGTTCAAGGGCCGCACCGGAGAAACCAGCAATCCACTGTTCCGCGGATTTGATAAACAGGACGAGGAAACAGAAAAATACGACCAGCCTGTTCTTAAACGGCTCAATGTGCGGGATGAACAGGAGCTTTCTGATGGATTCCCCATCGAGGAGAAAGAGCTTTTTGTCTACGACGCCATCATTCTGGATGATATCGAATCCGCATTCTTCACCCGCTCCCAGATGGGACTCATCCGCGAATTTGTCAGCCGCCGCGGAGGCGGGCTTTTCATGCTGGGAGGCATGGAATCCATGGCCCAAGGAAATTACCAGGAAAGTCCACTGAAGGATGTTCTCCCGGTGTATCTGATCAATGTACCTGATGTTCGACTTGGCAATAAATTACAGATCGCTCTGACAGATGAAGGATGGCTGGAACCCTGGGCGAGAATCCGATCCACTCAGGCAGCTGAGTTGTCCCGCCGGGAAGAACTGGATCCCTACCTGGCTGCCAACGTCACAGGAAGGCAAAAACCCGGGGCCTCCGTCATCGCCACACTTTTCGACGAAAACGGCAATTCCATGCCTGCTCTTGTGGCTCAAAGGTATGGTCGGGGCCGGAGTATGTCCCTGGCCTTGACTGATTTCTGGCGGCCTGGCATGAGAAATCCAGAAGCCATGGAGGACGTTAAGAAAGCATGGCGTCAAATGATGCGCCACCTGGTTTCCGATGTGCCTCAACGCCTTGAGCTCGCCTTGGATTCATCCGACGACCTCCCATTTCTGGTGGAGTCACGCACGACTGTCTACAACAACGAATACAATCCCCAGGACAATGCCCGGGTGAAGATCACAGTGACCCCTCCCGGACATTCCAACGAAACCTGGGAGTTTGAAACGCTCCCATCCAACCAAAGGAGTGGAGTATTGGAATCCTCCTTCACTTCGCGTGAGGAGGGCCCATATCTGGTGACAGCTGAAGCTGCCGATGAGCAGGGAATTCCCCTTGGCACCATACAAAAAGGCTGGGTCTCCAATCCATTGGCGGATGAGTTCCGCAAACTGTCGCCAGACCGGGAGTGGATGCAGGGAATGGCAGAATCGACAGGTGGTCAAGTTGTGCCTCTTTCCGAATTGCCTCAGTTACAAGGCCTCCTCAGCAAGCTGGATCTTCCCGAAACACAAATTGAGTCGACTCCCTTGTGGCACCAACCATGGATCCTGGCTTCAGCCCTCATCCTCCTGCTTGCCGATTGGGGTATCCGACGCATCAATGGACTTCCCTGAACATGATTCACAACCCATCACCGGCATCACTTTTTTCCATGAGTTTTGTCCCATTCAAACATCTGGCGATACTGGCATTGGCATCCAGTCTGACTGGCAGTCCGGCGGCGGATGAGAAGCCGATCGAAGCAGAGATCATTCTGGTTGTTGGAGCGGCAGGAGAATCCCAATATGAATTTGTATTCAACTCCGCAATCGAAAGAGTCCAGCAGGCAGCTGAATTGTCTCCCGCCAAACTCAGCATCATCCGTGAATCAATGGATGACTCCTCACCCAGGCAGCAGTTGATTTCCCACCTGGAATCCATCGCCCCAGCGGGAAGTCTGCCTCTCTGGCTCATTTTTATCGGGCATGGCACCTTCGATGGCGTGGATGCCCGATTTAATCTGATTGGCCCCGACATCACCTCGAAAGATCTTCAGGCGACTCTTCTACGTTTTGAACGCCCGATGGTGGTTGTCCTGGGATTCTCTGGCTCGGCCCCGTTTGTCGCCCCTCTGGCTGGCCCCAACCGGACTCTGCTCAGTGCCACCCGCAGCGGATATGAGCTAATTTTTGCCCGCTTCGGCCCCTTGTTCTGCCAGGCACTCGTCGACCCCCAATGCCGACATCGACAAGGACGATCAGGTGAGCCTGCTCGAGGCCTTCCTCCACGCTTCCAACAATACTTCAGAATTTTACCATTCCCAGAAGCGCCTGATGTCCGAGCATGCCATGATTGACGACAATGGGGATGGTCTGGCCACCCCGGCAGAATGGTTCAGTGGACTCTACCCCTCCAAGTCCGCCGCGGACGGAAATCCGCTGGATGGATCCACGGCCCACACAGTGGTTCTTATACCCAGTGACATCGAACGTGCGCTTTCCATTGATGACCGCCAATCCAGAAATCGTCTCGAAGCCATGCTCCGGGATCTCAGAAAAAATCAACCCGATCTCGACCAGAATACCTATCGCACCAGGCTTGAATTGATTCTCACCGATCTGGCCAACATATATTTCCCTGAGTCATCAGAATCGAATGTCAAACCCGATTCACCTGATGAGGAGGCTCCCGTGGCGGATGAAGGCACTGACCCAGTCAAAGAAGAAAATTGAAAATGTCGACCGACCGCATTCCCCCCGGACAGACAGTGACCAGGAAATTTCCTGTCACAGGAGAGGCATCATGTGGACGCGATCTGACCCCGGAGAATTATCGCCTGCACCTCAAACTGCCGGATCACCAGTATACACTGAAACTGGACCAGATTCTCCAATTGCCTCAGGAAACGCATACTGTTGACATCCATTGCGTGACAAGTTGGTCGAAACTCGATACCACCTTCTCTGGTATACGGCTCAAAACACTGTTTGAAGCATTGGATATAACTATCCCACAGCATTATCCATTCATACGATTCGCTGCCTACTCAATGCGCAACCATGACACCAGCCTGCCCACCACTTTTGCTCTGGAGAATTCATGGTTGGTCTGGGCCATAGATGGAAACCCATTGACACCTCAACATGGTTATCCCCTGCGGCTCTTCACACCATCCCGGTATTTCTATAAATCCCTGAAATGGATTCAATCCATCGAATTTCTTCATCTGGATCAGAAAGGCTTCTGGGAAAGAACCTCCGCCTATCATAATTCAGGCATCCCACAGCTCGAGGAACGATTCGATGCGATCACCTTGAATTCCTCCAATGAAATCCTGGCATTCAAAAATCGCACCAGCTTCATGGATCTCCAGAATGTATCCCAACCCATCGTTTTTCTGAAACTCCCATTATCAAACTGGCAACCACAGTGCTTGAATCTACAAAAAACTTCACATAAAGGCCTCAAGATTTGATCACGCCCAATTACAGAACGCTGATTTTTCTCATGCCAACCTGACCCTTTCCTCGTTCCGGGGCGCCAACCTCCAGGGGGCACAATTTCACGGAACAGATTTGGAAGGGGCCGACTTCACCGGGGCCGATCTGACCAATGCCCAGTTCAGCAATAATCCCATGTCCGCCACTAAATTCTGTTCAGAAAAAAATTCCCAGCGGCAGGGACTCACTGGATATAGAAATCTTATGATTCAATCCCCTCAGGGACTGCTGGAAAGCCAGGAGGAATACCTCGAATCCATCGGCATTCCTATCCTCCAATAATATAATCCGTTTCCATCCCGAAGTTCATCTGGTTCATCGCCGACCCGAATCCATAAACGAAGATCACATGCCATAAATTTTCCACAAATTGCAGGTGATGACCGGTCCTGGAATTGTGAATTCATACATATTGGAGGATCAGATCCACTTCAGAATCCATATCTCAATGCAATGTAAGCATTCGTATTATCCGCAAATTGCCCGAAAAATGTATATTCGTTTCTCCCGGAAAAGATGTTCCCTCCGATTTCAGCCGTCCAATGGTCATCAAATTTATAGGCCACTTTGGGGCGTATATACATGTCGCTCTCACTTGGGCTGAAAAAGGTGAAAAGTGACATATTGAGATTTTGATTCATGAGTAGTTTTGTCAACCGGAAGGTGACAACATGCCGATTCTTATCCGGAACAGGCGTGCCGGGAGCCAGTGAGATGCGCAACGCAGTGAAATTGTCAATGGACTCAAGGTAATATTGTGCGGATACCACGAACTCGGGCAATATTTCCCGCTCGTAACCCAGGAGAAAGCGCCATTCACTGTTCCTTATCAGAGGATTATTTCCATCCCTGTCCTGCCTGCTGTCATAGTAACCTATTTCCGCGTTGGCAATTCCTCCAGCCAATGGTCCACGAAGACTGGCACCAAACACATCCAATTCAGGGAATATATTCCGCATCGACACCGGGTTGAGCCCAGCCGGACTTTTCCAGAAACCATGATAATAATAGGCCGCTGATTCCCAGGCTCCAAAGAGCCGATGCAATCTCAATGCCACTTCATCATCGGAAAACCATCGATCCGGGTCATCCACCAGCACCGGCTGACTCCGGCCAACCACCTGCCCCATTCCACTATGGAAATATGAATGACGACGACCGTCTATATAACGATCCGCATCAAATTCAGGCGTATAAATAAAATCCAGATTAATCAAATCACTGAAGAATGACAGCTTCACCGCATCCGAAGGGGATTTCAAATACTCCTGATCCCGGCCTGATAAAAAACTATTCCAATCCTTGGGAAACAAATCATTGATAAATAATAAATCTCCAGTCCCCCAGGTCGCAATCTGGCGTCCAAGCTTCAGATCCAGATGGGATGATGGACGCATCACCACATAGGCATCCCGCAAATCCACCAGTCCGGTCCCGCGCTCCAGATCAATTTGAAATTCGTCCTGAATCGGGTCAGCCAAAAGATCAAGTCCAATCTGGCCGGAGGTGTTTTTCCACGACAGTGCAGATTCCAGATGGAGTCGCCATTCTCCAATGGATACATTCTTTTGGTCCGTGTCCCTCCGGGCTCTGGTGCCCAGGCGGGTTTCAGCAAATCCAGTGGGCTTTCCCCATTGGAATTGAGATTCCTGATCTTCTGATGCTCTGGATATGGTGAGCTGCCCGCCCGGATGATCCGACAATCCATCCGGCAGCGCCGGCAGTGAGGATGAAGCTGTGCCATCCGGATCTTCCACCGGGTCCCCAAACAATCCTGATGGCAATTCGGGCTCATCATCCGGATCGGAGACTGGCTCAGCTGTCCTGGCCGGCTCAGAATGATCCATGTCCAGCAGTCCTTCAGGCAGTGCCGGCTCCTGGGCAGAAACAGCCCATTGAACCGCCACATATAAAATGTTTGTGATAATCCATTTTTT
>JAJOIW010000023.1 GCA_021209225.1 Verrucomicrobiota bacterium | reverse complement strand
CCTTGATAATCGGATCAGGTACCTTATGCTTTTTAAGATTTTCCAGACGTATTTGATATATACCTTTCGTATACACCCGCAAATGCTTATCTTCCAACTCCAGACCTGGCCGCGGTTTGAACAGTATGCCGAAATAAGTAATTACTAATAATCCTACCAAAGGCAAGGCACCACATAAACCTATAATCATGACTGGAAACTGAATTGGATAAACTCCAGCTATCGAGGGAGCCAAAGGCTTGAAAAAGTAATAAGTGGACACAACAGCCAAAATGTGTATGCCGAGAGCAATTAAACCAGTGATGAGACTGCTTTCGGGATTCCATAATATAGTTATTGAAACTATATCCAGCAAAGTGGCAAGATAAAAGTTAGACCAGCGCATTATCTCTCCTGTTGCCAATGTTTTTGACTTCCAATTGGAATTGCATCAGATCAAAATGTTCATCTACAATTTTAGTGATGTTTCTGATTTTTCCAGTAAGTTGAGGGTTGGAGGAAATCACTTCGTTCATTCTATCCAGGAATATTTCAACGGATCTTCTCCCAGCAACTGGCAATAACACGGCTATGTTACTGAAAGGAAGATCCAGGGTAGTCACAAAGTCTCCGCGCCTTATTTGTGGCAAAAATCTGTTTTTGAGTTGTTCTTCAATGTTTTTATCCGCTCCATTGGCATATAGTAATACCATGAATGATGGTATCTGGTAAGACGAAGATGTTCGTTTGGCTATATGAATGATGTCAGAAAATGCTTCATTTGAGATGACTTTATAATCGACGCGTTGATCACCCACCATTTCGACCAGCCAACGTTCATGGTGGACCTCAAGTGCCCGCGATGCCCAATGAGCCAGCAATTCCATTCCCTCCACGCTCGCTTCAGTGAGCCTGTTGAAAGGCATGGCATTTATGAAGATGACACCAGAGGCTTCATTGGATGATGTCGAAACAGGCAAAGCGACTAGATGATGAATTTGTGACACATCAAGATCGCTGAATGTCTTAATGGAAACAGGACAATTGGTTGCAAGGCATTTTCTTGCCAGCAGATCGTCATCCAGGTTTATTATTTCTGTTAAACCATCATCACTTCCAATATATGCCTGTCTCCTGATAGTTTTTAAACTGTCCTGCAAGTATATGCCCGCTGTCTGCACATCATAAAACCGGTTGAAAAGTCTCAAAATCTCAGCGTATATGGACTCTTTTTCGCATTCCATCAATCGTCGCAGAGCCATGTCGAGACTGGCTGTCTCACTTCCATAAGAAACCAGTTCCTCCTCGAACTTCTTCTTGATCTGATTTAATTCATACACTACCTCCTCCAGTGAGGTATGGCGCGATACAAGTCTGTCATTTATGAGTTTGATTTCAGTTTCCTGAGTCATGAAAAATGCGTGCACTTCACCACATACCCCACCAAAAAAAAACCAATCCGGCATAAAAAAAAACCATGTTCGTATATAAGATCGCTGAGAGAAGCTTTTTCAGTTACATACAGAATGATTATATGTCCGAGAATGACAACTAAACAGGATTTAATGGCTTCGACAAATCCATATCGACATCCAATAAGGACTGGCAGAAGAATATATGGGGATGGATTGATCTGCGTCATGCCAATATCCTTTGGACGCAGGACAAAATTGATGATCGCCAATATTGTAAAAATAACGGCTATATCCCAGTACGCATTCTGGGGTTCATACCACTTTCTCGATCGACTGCTATTCATAGTGAAAATGTTTTTTTGATTTATACTCCAGTATTATAACCCCATTTGGAACGAGACAAGTGCCTGCCAAAGATCGGACCCTGCCTGTCCCAGGCTTGGATCACTGAAATAACCCAGATCTGCGGAGATTCTTGACTTATCGTTAATATAGTATGCTAATCCGGCGGAGACATAATAGAGTCCACTGGATTGTTCAAAGTCATAATCGTATCCGACAATACCATGATAACTGAAATCACCGTTGACATAGTCTTTCCAACTCAGGAACAGTCCGTGTCTATGGATCGCCTCCGGCAGTGAATTGGACAATATCTCGCCTCTTTGCGTTTGAGTCAGTCCAGGTAAAGCAATTTCCTGTATCACGTCACTGGAGGCATTCACGCTGGAATAGGTGATGTAGTTTGCCCGATATCCTCCACGCAGCTGTGTGATGTTTGTGCTGATCAATCGGTCAGCATTAAGATATAAACCAAAAGCTGTTGACAAGTCTTCACCGTCCACATCAATGTTGCGGCCTTCAATTCTTCCATTGACATACGACTTATACTTGTCATCGAATGAGTATTGTCCGAAAATTCCAGCACCATTCGTCCGTGCATTCAGTCTCTCCAACAACAGAGTGTCCTCGGACCGCCGGCCATAGAATCCATCGATACTGACAGATTTTCCATAGTCGAAATTTTTTGCGAAACTGCCACCGAATATACCACCATCCTGATGAGCTCCAGCATGAAAATTCGCATCCCAATTGTTTCGATTATAATTCAATCCAATTATCCCCTGAACAAATGTCCTGGATGAATCACGCCATAGACTGGTTCCATCCAATTGGATATGGGGAACCTCAAACTCTCCATATATTTTATAGCGATCATTCAATGCTTGTCCCCCATTCGCTTTTGTCACGAAGACATTGCCCTGGTTAAAGAGTTTTGCTATAGCACCCGCCCCGATATGACCGAGTCTTTTGGCAAAAATAAGTTGGAGTCTTTCTTTCTGCTCAAAGTCCACGTCAAAGCTCAGGCTTCCATCACCTGCTTCCAACCCTTTTAATATCATATTGGCAGCATAGGCCCATTCACTTCCCATGAACGCCTTTTCAGCAATGTCAAACTCTTGAGGATAAAGTTTATTTTCAAACTGGTAATCTGGAAGTTCACTCAGAATTGAATTGGCCTCCTTATAAAATCCATTCATGTAATAAGCCTGACCAAGGTAGTACTTAACCTGGCCATCTTCTGGATACATGGAGTTGAGTTTTTGGGCCAATCTCAGGACTTCATCCTTCTGCTGACTTTCCAGATTCATGGACAATAGAGCAAACAATGCCTGCTTATCATCTGGAGATTTTCTGAAAACCGCTTCGCTTACCTCATTGGCTTTTTCCGTATTGCCGAGTTTGGCATGCAAATAGAGTAATAATCGCAGAGTATCGAGGCTCAGATCATCATAACTTTTGACCTGACCAGTGGATTGGGCAGCCTCCAACTGCTGCCCAATTTCGTATCTCAGGCTGTCGAGGTCGCTGTAGGATTCATAGGAAATCTGAGCCACCCCATCAACCATGACACACAAACCAATGGCACAACCCAGTTTTCCTAATAAACTTCTCGTTCTCATTGTCGTTTATTCAATAAATTGTTCAGTAAATCTCTAATCCTAAATATTTAAGGCTTTTGCTGTATGCCAATTTTGATTGGTTTTTATTTCCAGCATTCTCATAATAATCTCCAAAATCCCTCCATAGGTGAGCCAGTTTATTTGGAGTGGTGACACGCGAGAGGTAATTTAATGCTCTGGTGTCGTTTCCCTGGTATAAGCAAGCCCTGGATGCATGGACATAATAGTCCTCGTGGTCAATACCAGACATTTTATCAATTAGTTTATTGGCCAGTGACCAGTCATTGACTATCACGGCAATTTCAAGGAACGAAATCAAATGATAGTCCAGAAGCATATTCTGACTCTCCAGTTCATTGTATATTCTCAGGGCTTCAGGGTAATCTTTCTTAATTGTGGCAATTCTGGCCCGGAAGAGATCTTTGAATGATTTCTCCTGCAGATTGTTTTTACTCTCTTCTCTGGGAAATTCAGTGATGATTTTATCAGCTTTTAAAATATTGTTATTATTGAGAAGGTAATCAACATAGAAATTCAATATGTACTGGTTGTTTAACAATTCATTCTGATTATCTTCTATCATCTTTACAGCAGCCTCGGTATTTCCTAGTTTCTGGAAACTGATAATAAGTTTTTCCTTGAGGACATGGTTGGATGGGTTCTGATTTATTCCTTCTTCGATGATGGACTGGAATGCTTTGTAATTGCCATGGCGAAATTCACTCATGGCCAGCAATTCGTATAAAAATGGAGACTTAAGTGTTCCTGCTGCCCGATGCATTTTCAGGAGATCTGTAATATCATTTTCTTTTCCGAGCGCAATTCCAAGGTCAATTGTTTTACCGAGGGCATTATGATTCAGGTCACGGGAAACGAGCGCGTAATATTTCTGGAAAGCTTTTTCATATTGCAGTGAGTTGAGCAGTATTTCAGCAATCAGTTCATGGAAATGAATTTCTTCCGGGAATTTTTCCAGACCTCTGGTTGCTATTCTGACAGCTTCCTCATATTCCTGACCGGCAAGTCTGATAGTTATGTATTCCAGAAAAATAGATACATCCGCGGATTCTGAATCGCAGAGTTTTTCGTACCATGCGTAGGCGTTTTGCCGTTCACCTGTTTCAATATAAACACGGGCAAGAAATAATCCTTTATCCAATTTTAGAATTTTATCCGGAAATTTTTCCAGAACTTGTCCTAAATCTTTTGTCTTATACAATCCCTGAGCTAAGTCCAACAAGCGCTCGATAGCGTAATTGTCATTGTTCCCGAGAGATTTTATATAGTGCTCAAAAGCAGTTTCGGGTCTGTTTGACCATTCATAGGCTTTTCCAATTTCAGCATGGAGATAATTTTTTGTGTTGTCGCATTGTATTGAATACAGGAAGTGATTAATGGCTGCATCATTATTCCCCACTGCCAGTGCGACATTACCAAGTTTTTCATATATTTCCGCATCGTTTATATCCTCCTTATTAAGATTTTGGAGAAGAATTTTATTTGTGGACAATTCAGCCACATCCAGGAGTCGGTTTCCTGCTCTTGCCAGATCGATTAACTTGAAAAGCTCATTCTTGGAGAACGTGTCGAGTTGATTAAAGTATTGGTGATACGCATCGAATGCTGAGGATGTTAAGTTGTTTTCCTGTAGAACCACCACTTTGATCTCCAGAAACTCAGAGGAGTGATCAGCGTTGGATTTTCCTGAATGAGATTCATATTCAGACAGTATAGGAACTGCCTTTTCTGGCAGACCTGCTGCACGTATCAGCTTGATTGTATGTATAGTTTCTTTCTCAGTTTTATTGCTTTTTCTGTATT
This sequence comes from Verrucomicrobiota bacterium, assembly GCA_021209225.1. Lineage (GTDB taxonomy): Bacteria > Verrucomicrobiota > Verrucomicrobiia > Limisphaerales > JAJOIW01 > JAJOIW01. Next base: position 40,938 of record JAJOIW010000023.1, on the reverse strand, counting down.
GTTCAATGATAGTCGGCACAGCCTCAGTGATGTTCGCATTCACTGAGGAATATGTCTTCGCCAAGAGCAACTGAAATTCCTTATCAGAGTAAAAAGGGTCACTTTGTTTCTCAGATTCTGATATTTTATGGAGTACGTCATCTGCCACATTCAGGTTACCGTCCTCAAGGGCGTTGTTCAGTGTGCGTTTATTTGAGGGTACTATCACGTAAAGAAATACGATTACCGCCGCTATAAGCCCAACCAGTCTTACCGGCTTTATAATATGAAATTTTTCCTGTGTTTCTTTCATATATTTATTGTTGAATGGAGATTTCAGCATGATCTGGTACTGTCATTTCAAGTGAGCCATCGGGATCAGTGGTTTGAATATACTCATCTCCATTAACCTGCACTGTAATTCGTATGCCTGGCGCCCAACCTGATGTCTTGATCCTGTTTTTTGTGAGATTGCTGACCTGGAATATCATTTTATTTTTCTGACGCTTAATTAATTCAAAATTCCCGGTCGAGTATTCGAGGTACGGATATTGTTCAGGACGTGAGACCAGTCTTATCACTGTTCTCTGAAGTGCTCCCAGCTGAATGTATAGTTTGCCATTAACATGGTTATATCCAATCACGTTTTCTGATTCCTTGATGTCTGGCAGCTGACTTCCAGTTTCCAGTCGGAAAGTGCGGCATGTTCCATTGTTAGTGATGATCCAAGTGTCACTATTGGGTTGATATATTTTTGTTTTTCTTGAATCTTCAATAATCTGAGCATAATGTGATGCGGATATGGCCGACAAATTCCGGTTCTGGCACCAATCCAATACTGTTTCGACCGCTTTCAGTGATGCCCAGTTGTCTCCACTGAACCAATGAAAGTAAACATTCACAGGCTTCAGTCTTCTGGGTGATTCAGTGTATCTGAAAGTTTGCAGCACATTTTCAAATCCGGAATGATAAGCTGTGGGGATAATACCGTTCATTTTATAAAATTGCCGGTAGACGTTATCACTTTGGATAGAACTATGAATCTGCAGTTGACCTTTGATTTCACGACATTTTGGTGCTACTTTCAGCAATGATGGGTGGCTTCTTGAAATGGTCGTTTCACCACCATTCATATTTTGAATTGCCAGAGATTGGGCCATTCGAATGGCCTCCTCTGGAATCATACAATTGCCTGACCATAGGATCATTTTAACTTTCTTGTTTTCAGGCAGGAGAAAGTCTTCCATAAACCGGATGGGAGCGTGGATTTCCTTCCACAGGTCTATTTCTGTATAACCGGTGGAGGTTTTCAAAGGAAGAGTCTGAGAAGCATAATCCGCGGTGATTCCATCTTCCTTTTTCCAGTAGAATGGGTGGGAAAATGTGTGGGAGGCCGCTTCAACATTTGTTGTATTGAATACTTTTCTTGCTATGGAGATCAGTTCGTCCATGTCCTGTTTATCTTGGCCTTCGATAAGACCTCGAATTTCTGCTTCAATGATCGAACTGGTAAACTGGTAAGGGTATCTGTTTATTATTTTGTCCAATATGACTTCAGATGATCTATGACCCGGAGTTACGGCGGAGAGATTTCCAAATCCATCTCCATCAATGTGTGAATATAGTATTCTCAGTCCATTGCGGGATGTGGTGTCCGGTATAGGCCAATTTGGCAGGTTCATGGCATTTTGAATCAACTGAAATGGGTTGATACACCATGAGTGCATTTCATCACCAATCTTGAAAATGGATTTATTCACGTAAGCAAAGGCACCCCAATCTGTATAGAATATTGGATGAAACTCAATACTTGATCCTTCCTCCATTTTTCCCAGGTAAGATAAAACGATTGTGCTTCCGATGGGTGCTCGAAGGTCGATGAATTCGTATACTGCGGGAATGGATTTGGATTCAAAGTAAAAATCCTCTGAGGCATCGAGCAATTTTACTTCTTTCACATTGGATTTGAATTCTCCGGTGCCCTGGATCTGGAAAGCATCCAGGAACAGGCTTTTAACTGAGGGATTTGAAAATGGAATCTGGCCCCAAAAAACTATCTTGCGACCTTTGTTTTTTTCCTGGAGGAGCCAATTGAGAAAGTTTTGTTCCAGTTCTGGTGGAACCTGTAGGTTGGCGTCTACGATAACTGCTTTATAATTTGAGTTGAGAGGCTCTGGAATTCCATCCTGAGCGATATTGTGGAAAGAAAATTCCAAACCAAGGTATTCGCCGGGCATTTGAATAGTGGAGGCAGTTAATGAATCGGATGGCCAGTGTACAGACTCGGCTGGATTGGAGGATTTACTTCCAAAAACGGTGAATACATGTCGAGCCTCCAGAGATCTGGGTTGAGTGAGAATTCCATTTATTTCCACGTTTGTGACACATAAGTTGAAACCGTGTCTTTCATATTGATCATAGAGATTTTGTATTTCATTTCTATGATCCGGGAGAGCATAATCAATGATATATACCGGAGTTCCACATTTCTGTATGGTCAGGAGTTTGTCCAACAGCCAATCCTGGTCGTATTTTGATGTGGGGCCGTATTTTTTGGTGGAAAAATTGTATGTATAAAAGAGGCTTTCAGCCAGCACGCCTGAGATTTCCTCAGTCACTTGCTGACAGATGTCAAAACCTCTGTTGAGGAGGATGTCCATTTGAGGAAAATTTCGTTTCAAGTCTTTAATGATTTCGACGACACCCGCCTCCAATTGTTGTTTCCGGGTCTCCGAACCTTGAGTGAGAAACTGATATGAATCCACTGTGTCCAGAAAAAATCCGGAGAAGCCTTTGGATGCGATAGCAACAGCCAGGGAATCGACAAGGTATTTGCGCCATTTTTGATCAGATGGATCCATAATGGCAGAGCCCCATGTCTGATTTTTGGCCTGCATGTTCAAGCCCAGTTTCTCCACCTCCAGTCGGTAAGGAGCATCCGAAGCCACTTCTCCAATACTGAGGTAGGCGAATATTCTGGTGCCGGAACGGCGAATGTCCGCTTCCGACAAGACGGCGTCTGGACTGACGATCGCCACGTTGTATCGCGAAAGCTCCTCAACATCAAATACCTTGCTGTAATTGACGTAAAATGGTTCAGCTCCCAAGTTTCCCAGGAATGTGGATATGGTCAGCAATCTGATTATGATGTTTCGCATCTGTTCGACATGTCCCAATTGAATCTTTTATTTACTAGGTTAAAGTCGGATTTCGGCATGACCCATTTACCTAAAATATCCGGTTTTATTGGCTGGGACCTGTGGTTGGGAGAGGGATTTGTCCAGAAATTAGACTCCAACGTTATTAGTAAACGCCGATTTCCGGGTTTTGGGATATTTGGTCAGGTCCTGATGCCGGTTCGGAGCGGCCATCAGTCTGGGTCAGTGGAATCCATGGTGTGGATGGACTTGGGATTCATACAACTGACTGGGAGCTGGAAGGTTGAGTCAAAGGAAATTTCAGAACGGCAATGAGTAGAAATAAGAGAGCCTGCCAATGATTCACCAGTTTCAGGCAAGGAGGAAGATTTCCGGGGCTCGTATCTGAAACCAGGATATTGGGCGAATGGCCGGATGAGTGGCGTTTTGGGGAAACTGATCATCGGTCTGGAAGGTTTGAAAAAAAGCGCGCAACAGGCCCAGCATCCGGTTAATGCGGAGATTGTTCAGTTTCACGGAGATCCGGGAGTGCGGCTCACTTCCGGGTTGAATGGCTGCGATCAGGAATGATTGAGCCACTGAATTACATGCTGTGCCATAAGGAGATCGCTGCCGTTTTCACTGAACATGTGATCTGTTTCCGGCATTTCAATCAGAGAAATTTGTGGGTTGGCCTGAACCAATTGCCGGGAATGAGCGATAGGCACCACATCATCCTCAATTCCATGGACAATCAACATAGGTATGTCGACCTGAGCAGCCAATGGCAAAAGGGTTCCAATCGCCTGCATATCATCCAGAAATTTCCGGGATAGGGGACATTCTGGTTTGCCCCACATCCATCCTGTGGGGGAATCGGGATTGACATCACCAAATTCCGTCTGGGCAAACAGGTGTGGGTGGACCATTCCAGCGAGGCTGACAAACCGATGAAGTTTGAGTCCCTGATTCAACCCTAACAAACCCACAGCTCCCCCCATGCTGTGGCCAATGTAAATCACGTGCCGATGGGAAATAGTCCCGAGCACACTACGCAGGTCTCCGACTTCTTTTGTGGGGCAGGAATCCTGAAATAATCCCTGAGATTGACCATTGCCAGAGAATGAAAATCGTATGGTCTCATATCCGGCTGAAGCCAGAGCGGTGGCTAGGGTCAATAAAAATGGCCGATCTTTGTTAGCCGTCACTCCATGGCCGAGCACGACGATTTCCGGTCTGGATTCACCGGTGGGATTGTGCCTGGTATAGTCGAGTATTTCCCCGAACGAGTTCTTAATAATCATGTTGTGGCGAGTCTGATCGTATAAGTGCTGCAGATTCAAGTCAGGAATTGTGGATAATCCGGCATACGGTGCCCTATGGCTCAATGCATTTTCATGGACTCGGTTGGGATTCATTCACAGTTTCGATTCCCCCTGTTCCGAACTGGATGTTCACGAGTCGATGGGCAGGGATAATCAGTTCATCCAGATCGGGCTTTTGAGGCCAGGAAATGATGAGGTAATCCCGCGTCAGCCTGCCGAAAGCATCCACATTCCACGATCCATTGCCTCCTGGCACAGCTTGGGAGTTATTGACTCTGTAAAATCCGCCGGTCCTCCCATTTTCCAAGAGGTATTCCACGGAAAATATGACGCCTTCCTGAACAATGTCGGGTCTGGCATTGCCCGGAGAACAAGCACTCATGCCTGAAATCAGGAAGAGACAACATAATACGTGGAAATAATTCATCTTCATGGGGAATAATAAGATTCATGATCCCGCACTGGGTTGAGGACCGTTTCGTCTGAGCCTACCCTCAACCAGCATAAAGGCGAAAGTACAATTCTGAGTGAGGCCGGGAAATTCCGTGGTAGACCGGGTTAAATTAACTTGATCACCCGCGAGGGGATCTATCAAATGACGCTGGAGTCATTCGCTGCTGAATGGGCTCTGAAAAGACTCTCATTCTCAGTATCTCACCAGGAGCTGTGATGGATGAACAAATGAGTTTCCAAGCCCGCAACTGACGGAATACGGAAATCACGAAAGCCCATATGAATCCAACCGGCGATAGTTCAGATAAAAACAATCAGAAACACAATAAATGGGTTCATCCGGACGATAAGGATCTGGAGGAAACCTTCAGTCGTTCCTCCGGGCCTGGGGGCCAGAATGTCAACAAAGTATCAACAAAAGTGACTTTGCGGCACATCCCGACCGGGTTGACCGTGAGCGAGCAAGGATCCCGATCGCAACTGGTGAATCGCCAGGTGGCTCGCCAGAAATTGATCCAAATCCTGCAGGAGGCACAGGAGACCGCCCGACAAACGGAAATCCAGGAAGCGGAAAAAGCTCGCCGACGCAACTCCCCACGCCCGAAAAAACTCAAAAGACGTATTCGAGAATCCAAGGTCAGAAGATCGCAAATCAAGAGTCAAAGGAAAAAAGTTCGGTCTTCTCGAAACGATGAATAAAAATTTTCTTTTTGAACATGTCCGCGAGGTAAAGTAAACGATGGTGGTGGTTAAGGATGACTCACAACCTTAATAATATGGCAGTTGAACTACTTCTGGCTTCAAGCCAACGACCAGACAGACCGCATGATCACTTCGGGAGATGAAATAATGGATATCGGGATTATGGAAAATCAATTGGAGATTGAAAAAGTCGACACGCGGGAAAAGGCACTCCGCATCAATCTGGACCCGTCAAAATATGGAGTGTTTGCCGAAATAGGAGCGGGGCAGGAGGTCGCCAGGAACTTTTTCCGCGTGGGTGGGGCAGCTGGGACAGTGGCTAAAACGATGTCAGCATACGATATGACTGTCTCGGACTCCATTTACGGACCAGCTAAACGCTATGTGAGCATTGAGCGCCTTGAGAATATGATCGAACATGAATATGGACTCATGCTCGAGAGACTTAAGAATTCACGAGGGGCAGATACGCAGTTTTTCTGCTTTGCGGACACAGTCAAGGCCCGGAGCTATATGGCCAATGACAACAGCCACGGATGGATGGGCATTCGATTCCAGAGCAAACCGGGCAATGAGCCATCGACCATCATCCTGCATGTCATCATGTGGGATAATACCAACCTTCAACAACAGGAAGCTCTCGGAGTCATGGGCGTCAACCTGATCTACGGCGCACTCTATCATTCCGACAGGCCATCCAAAGTGATTCGGGGACTGCTGGACAACCTATCCACCAAAAGGGTGGAGGTGGACCTGATCCAATTCAGCGGGCCAGATTTTCCAGATATCGACAACCGATTGATGGCTCTGCAACTGGTGGAAAATGGACTGACGAATGCAGCCACCTTCTCCTCTTCGGGTCTCGTGGTCCAGCCAGCCGAACTTTTATATAAAAAAGCCATCCTGATTGAACGGGGAAGTTTCAGGCCAATGACCAAAGCCACCATGGATATGATCCGATCGGCCAAGTCCCAATTTATCCAGGAGCCTTCAGTGGAAGGAGAACCGGTGGAAGTCCTGATGGAAATGACTCTCAATAATCTGTCCAATTCCGGCTCAATTGACCATGCTGATTTTCTGCATCGGGCGGACATGCTGAATGCACTTGGACATAACGTGATGATATCCAACTTTGGCACCTACCACCGACTGGCTGCATACCTGTTTCAGCATACAAAAAAAATGATAGGCATTGTGATGGGTGTTCCTTCATTACGCGAGATTTTCGAACCTAAATATTATACGGATCTCGATGGAGGCATTTTGGAATCTTTTGGCCGCCTGTTTAAAAATGATTTGAAGTTGTACATCTACCCTCAGTTAGGGACCATCTCAGGATCACTGATCACGGCTGGAAATCTTCGTGTGGCACCAAATCTCCGCCACCTCTATTCATATCTGGTGGAAAACCAGTATATTCAGGGATTACGTGATATTGATGAGTCATGCCTTCCACACTTTTCCCGGGATGTGCTGCAGAAAATCGCTGAAAAAGATGAATCCTGGGAGCTGATGGTTCCAGAGCTGGTGGTCAAAATGATCAAAGATAAGAAAACCTTTGGTTATTCAGATTAAAAGAAGATCCATCAGGAAAATCAGGCTATCGCAGGAGCAATAGCAGGAAATCATATGACATTGACCAGCTGACCATGAACGCAACCGTCTGGGAGACTCAGAATACGGGCGACAGCCAGGCAGTAGATGGATAATTGCGATTGGTATCGAGTCGGGTTCAAACTCTGATCCGATTTGAAATCAATAATGACCGCCTTTTCAATCTGTTGGGTCCTTGGGTCCCGAATCAGAGTCACCCTGTCGATGATACCAGACACCCATTCATGGGCCAGGACCATTTCAAAGGCCTTTTCTTTCCATAAAGTGACATTCCCGGCACCATCATCCGGACAAATGAAATGCTGGCGACGGGAAGGATCGCGCAGTGAATGGATGACATCATCCTGGATAGATGCCATATCACTCAAGAATGGATCCTTGAGGCTGGTCCAGATCTGGCGCAGTTCGTCCTCCCAATCGTGGGACTCATCAATCCAGTCAATTGCCTGTAAAAGAGAGTGGATGTACTGCCCTCGTCGACGGGCATGCGAATTGGTCCTCGAGAAGAGAGATCGCGCCTTGACCGATCGATTGCCCTGGAATTCTAGGAGACTGGGATGCTTCTTGATGAGTCGCACAGACAATTCACCCGGGTCACCGGACCCGATCAATGGCAATTCCATTGGAGAGGTGGAATTTTCAGTCCTGGGAAAAACCGGATTCATTGGGGCCATTTCCTGAATCTGAGGAAGACCCTCCAATGAGCCATCCTCGTAGATGATTACCGTGTTTTCCAAATCCAAATCCATCTTCGGAGTCTGTGTGGAGTTTATGGATTGAGTCCTGTTCGCTTTTGTCAGAGCAGAGTGAATATGGTCCTGGATTTTTATGAGGCTCGATGTCGTGGATGCTGGGGAGGAATCCACTATCAGATAGAGGTAAGATTTTGCCCGGGTGCATGCGACATAAAAAAGGCACAATTCCTGGAAAGTGGACTGAGATTGAGATTTTGCCAGCACGTGGGAAGCCACTGGATCCAGCATAGTTATAGATTTTGATGGATAATTTGTCACCCATTCTATATTCCCGGTATCCGGACTCTGATGGGTGAGAAGCGAAGGTGAAACGGACTTGTTCAATGCGATATTCAGTTGAGGGAGGACCACCATATCGAATCCCAGGCCTTTGGCTTTATGAATGGTGATGACCTGAATTTCGGAGATATTTCCCTGTTCCTGAATGGTATAGGATTGAATATATTCGATGAATGCATCCAGGCCAGAATTGTGAAGTTCCTCGAATTGTTGTGCCGCCCCCAACAATTGATGGGCGCGTCTGGAGTGAAATGGGTCGAGCTGATGGGGACTTGAACTGATTTTCGAAAGCAGATCATCGATCCAGTTGGAGATACCGAGGCGCAATAAACGGGAAAGCTGAATGGCATGGAAATCATCGGGACTGAGGCGTTCAGATTTGAACAATGCAGCCAATGGCGTCATCAAGAAGTGATTATATGCAAAAGTATCCAGTGGATGAATGAGAAACTGGATCATGGAGAGAATGGCAGGCACAATCAGATTATCTGAAGCAATGGGGATATCCGCCGCGAGCGCTGCTGGAATCCCCGCAGCACGAAGTGCCAGAGCGACATTATGCGCCTCCTGGTTGGATCGAACCAGAACAGCACAACTTAATCCTCGTCCCATTGGATTGATCTGCTTCACGATATTTATTGTAATCCCGAGCTTTTCCAGAGAAATGGATTCAGAGTTGTGTGATAAAGAATCAGCGGATGCGGGGGTGAGCACCGCTATATGTCCAGGCTGGTCGGGCCTGGCGGTTATGTGGTCCTTCCACATCCATTGTGAAAGTATATCCGGTTCCCGCATCCGGGCCGCCCAATTATCCGGGTGAAAAATCAGGTTGATGAATCGGACAATCTCCGGACCAGATCGCCAGGAGAAATCCAAAGAGGAGCATACAAGCGGAGACTGGGCATGTGCTGTATACCTGCTCTCGATGAATTCAAAAAGCCTATGATCTCCACCCCGCCAACCGTAAATGGATTGCTTGATGTCCCCAACAATAAATACCGACCTGGCACCACTTGTATCCTGGAAAACTTCATCGAGCAGGTTTTCAAGAATGGACCATTGAATTCGACTGGTGTCCTGGAATTCATCCAGTAACCAATGGTCAAATCGAGCATCGAGCCGAAAATCAATATTAAACCGCCTTTCATCGGACGGTTTCTGGCTGAGTAATCTGGAGGAGGAGGATGGGTTGAGTAGATGGAGAAGATCGGCGAAGGTGAGAACACCCCGTCGACGGATATATGAGTCATATCGGGATTCAAAATCACTAAGCAACTGATAGAGGCCCTGGGTTCGTCGAAGCTTCACTTGCCAGGACTTCGCGATGACAGGATTGAGCGCATTCAGAAGGAGCTGAATTTTTCCCCTGTCGGGAAACGGGATGGCAGGTGGACGGAAAAATGTCAGTTCGGGATTCCGGCCATTCCGATAATCGGTCAGCATCGAAGCAGTGTTCTTAAGGAGGGTCTCCAGAGACGATTCCATCTTTGTCAATGGACTGAAATTCTGTACAACTTTTTGAAGATCCAACCAACGCTCAATTTTACTCCCGGACAGGTTTTGAGATGTGAGGTAGGCTAACAACTCCGTCCAATCGTTGGCGGAATCCGGCAGCAATCGGGATGGATTCTCGAACTGGGACCAAATTGTATTGGGGTCGCCCCATTGATACTTATGCGGGCAAGTTAAAAAGAGATGGTGGAATTCTGAGATGAAGCGTTTTAACTGGGATGTGACGGTGGCGGATTCCATACCATGGCTGGCTTCTTTCAGTGTTTCCATGAGGTGAGAGACAAACTCCCTGGAGGTGCGGGGTTGAAGGATCTGAGTGAGAATTCGATTATTTTCGCGCTCAAGTTCCATAGGATCAGCCACAACAAAACCCGTCGGCAATCCAAATTCGAAGGAGTATTGTGACAGAATTTTAAAAAAGAACTGATCGAGGGTCCCCAATTGGATTTTTGGCGATGACCAGAGAAATGACTTTAAGAGGTGTAAGGCCTGATCCGGGTTCCATTGAGAAATATTCAACTGGGGATGAAGCTTGTGAGCAAGTTGAGTCGACCTTGCTGAGTCGGCCAGGGTTTCAGCGATCCGGCTGAAGAATTCGCCGGCTGCTTTCCGGGTGAAGGTGAGAGCGATGATGGATTCCGGATTGGCCCCGAGAGCCAGGAGGCGGATATATCTCAGCGCCAGTTGGTGGGTTTTTCCCGAACCAGCACTGGCTCGGATCATCTCATGATTCAATATCATCTGATGTGGGGCGGAAGAATTCATACAGGATCGGATTGGCTGGATTCATTCAAATGCTGCAAATCAAGAATCTGCTTCGCATCATTGAACATGAATTGAGGGAATGGCTCACGCTTGAAGAATTTCTGGAAGGATGGATTGATGGGCAGGAAGCGATTCTGAGTGAGGCTTTTTATGACTCCTTCAGCACAGCGAACAGCACTCGCTAAATGTTCCTCGTCAAACCCATCCCAAAAATCCATCTCCGTCTCCATCACATTTTTCGGGACATTGAAATATCCGACAAATGGCCATGGCTCGGACGGGAACATTTTTTGAAAGGCATAAACATAGAGTGGCAGTTGGATATTAATCCAGACCGAGCGTTCGGATTTTGGCCTGCTGGTGCCGGAAGGTTTATTCAGGATTTGCCATTCCGGGAGGGAATCATGCCATGGATCGCCGTTCCGGAATGGCATCAGATGCGCAGACATGGGGTTCCTGGCTGTACTGGATGTCTTGAAATCAATAATTCTGAATTTTTTTATGGTGGGATTGAATTCGATACGATCGATGATTCCAGTGAGTTGAGTGGATCCGAGTTTCCAGTGGGATGCGGTTGAGTTCTGCAACAATTCATGAATTTTGACTTCTGTGTGAAGTATCTGCCACCCTTGAGCCCGTTCCCGGGCTTCGATTTGAGCCACATGAAACAGCCTCTGAATCAGGCTTTCGTGTTGAATCCAGAGGGCGGCAGGCAGTTTTGATCCATAAATTTGATGGATATGACGATTGAGAGCAGCGACAAAATACTGGTGGATTTTTTCGCCATCCTGGACGAGGTGGATACTGGGATCGCGACCATAATCTTCGAGAATAGCATGAAATAAACTGCCGAATTCTGCTGGGTCCATCTCGATTTTAAAGCTGTCGATGGGTTCCATTCCAATTACCTGAGAGAGGAAATACCGGAATGGACATTCGAGGTACCTGCTGAAAGCCGTGACCGACATTCTCGCTGGAGGCAGACCAGAAGCAGCGACTGGAGGGGGGATTTTCAGTTTCCACGAATTTTGAAATGGGGGCACCGGGTCTGGCTTTGGAGCGGACTTTTCACCCATCCACAAGGAGACCTTTCCGGGCAGATCGGAATCGTCGCATAAAAAGCACAGCCTGGATGGACGCAGCGGGTTTCCGCGCGAATCATAATCTGAAGTTAAGGCGGTGACCTGGCCGGCATCGATTCGTGCTGAGACCAGGGCATGCATGATGTAGGTATCGCGGGCGAGCAAGTCGTTTGAGCCTGGCAAGCCCAGTCGGAGCCGGAGTTTTTCCGGGAGGAAAATATCCGCCGTGCGGGACTCGGGAACACAGTGATCCTGGAATCCCACAAGAACCAGGAACCCGGCTGGTTCCCAGAGAAGTTCGAGCCAACCAGGAGAATCTATCTCTCCTCCCGACCTCTCAGGATAAATAGCCGAATGACTCAAAGTATCCATCAAAAGAGATAAAAAGGAGGCACCGGATAATTCTGATACCCCATTCAACTGATCGAGCTGGGCCAATAATGTGCCGGCGGACAGGATAAAATTTTTATCGATTGGGGAACCGGTGTTCAGTGCGCGCGATGAAGAGATCTCCTCTAAAAATTCCTGGATGACCACCCGCCAATCTTCTGATTCAAACCGCCTCCTCCATGCCTGTGCCCATTCAAAAAAAGCAAGAAGATCGTTACGAATCTGCATGGGAGACAAAGAACGATGCTCTAAACCAAGCGATGTGAGCACGGAAGGATGAATGACTAATCGGGAAATCCAGAGATCGATGTCCTGCAATGACTCCACCAGGTATTCGATTCTTAAATGATCCATGGCTGCAAGGAGAACGGATTGGGGCAAATGGGGGGCCGCAACAGAGGACAGCATGCCAATTCTGGCGAGGTCAATAATGGACGTGAGTCCCGGTTGGTCGAGATAGGCCCGCCAGCATTGGAGAGTATGGAAGATTTCAGTGTATCGGAAGAGTTTCCCTCCTGGGTTAAAAAGCGGAATTCCTGAAGCAGTGAGACGGGATTCCATCACAGCAGCCAGGGATGGGTCAATCAAACCTATGGCGATAGACTCTCTGGCTTTTCCCACATTTTTAAGCCAGGACTCGAGTTGAGCCATCATGGAATCGGTATCCAGGCAGCGCACCACCTGGAAGGGTTCACCGTGGGCGGGCAGCGGGCGATACAGCCAGCGATCCGGAATGGGTGACCCCAGGTCATCAAAGTCGGATTCATCCTCAGGATGCGAGTAAATCCAGGCTTCACACGCCACCGAGGAAGCCAATAAAATAATCTGCCTGCGAAGGGACGGCGTCAGCATGGGAAGGGCCGCTAGAATCAAACGATCAAAATGGAGACTCCCTGATTGGCCACCGGAATGAAGATCTGCCAAGGTGGTATAGGGGTCACTGCGTTGCGCCCTATCAAGAATGTCCAGGCAGAATTGTTCAATCAATGCGAGGCATTGCCACCTGTCACTTTCTTCCAAGTCCAGTCCGGGAAGGGTGAGAACCCTGCGGATTGTGAGGCCATTGTCAGATAAGGACGACCGTAATGAGCAGAGGGATCTCGCAATGGCCATCATCCAGGTAAAGTTCGTTGCATCCGGCAAATTGGGGATCAAAGGTTCCAGGGCATCCCTTCGCATTGAAAGCAGGGCACTGGTCATAGCCCACAGGTGTTCGCCTTCGGAGGCAATGGGATGAGCTGACCTCACAAGTGTGTTCAGGAAGGATTCCGGGGTGTGAATCGTTGGAGGAATAATTGCCCGATGAGATCTGGAGGCTTCCACAGCCAATGCCTCGCGCAGACGCCGTCCTGAGTGACGGGTGGGGACAATAAGACAGATCCGACTCCAGTCCAGAATTTCCTGTGCCCCCAGAATGCGGAACAAATGCTGAACTACAGCATTCAGCAGAGGCTTGCCCGTATCTAGAAAGATCCTTGTCATAAGTATTCAGAAAGTTCCATCAACCAACTTTGGCGGAATTGACAACCTCAACATGCGTGAGTGGTTAATCAGAAGTCACATGAGCCGACTAAATGATCAGGACAAATATTAAATCAGATCGACAAGCATCGGCAACAACTGGAAGCAGAAGCGATGAAGAACAGAATTGTAAATCAACATTGCCGGACATTTTACCGGATTCTTATGACCTGCGCACTCTCCATTTCCGCTGGGATCATGGCTGGCCATGGGCAGGGATTTTTATTATCGAATTCGGTGGGAAACTTCAGTGCTGGGGACATTTCCGTGGGAACATCGCCGACTGGATGGCAGTTTGTAGCGCAGCCATTCTCAACTTCAGCGGCAATGGATGGGTTATTTCTCAGCAATATTCAGGTGGAAATGACCTCATTTCTTTTTGAACAGGAGGGGCTTTTTGCCAGTGTCTTCGACAGTGGTCAGGGAATCCCGGCAAATGAACTGGTCCGACTGCAAGGAAACTGGGAAGCCGGACTTCAGAATTTTGTTCCCGAAAGCCAATTCGCTCTTGCCGGAGGGAAAGAATATTTCCTGGTATTCGGGAGTGATCCCGTCAAGGAAGGGATTTTCCGCCTTGTGACCGTGCCAGCGAGTGGCTCACGAGGAGAAGGCACCATTCCAGGCCAGATTCAAGTCATCAATAATAATCTGGGCAACTGGAAGAACCTGAATAATGGGGAAGCGATTAAGATGGAGCTACTTGCATCGACGGCCGTGCCGGAACCGGAATCGCTGGCTCTCATCATTGGGACGATTCTGGTATTTGGATACACCCAGAGACGGCGGGAAGCCTGAGTCATTCCACACCCCAGACAGGCCCGAGTGACCGACCCGCTGAGAAGAATGGCGGGTTGATTTATTTCCTGACTTTGAGCAGAAATGAAGAAGGATGAATGCAACCCGGTGGATAGGCTTTTTCATTTCATGTTTTCTGGTATCTTCGATGATGGCAGATCCTCAGGATTCTGCGCCACTGAATCATCTATCGCCAACCCTGCCTGAAGGATTTGTGCGTGTGCGGGAGGTCATCCCGGATATCAGAGTCGACCTGCGCTACGCAACCCCCAACAACTTTATTGGAAAGCCAGTGGATGGTTACCATGCACATCACTTAATACTTACCCGGGATGCTGCCGCCGCTTTGAAAGATGTCCAGGATGCCCTTCGCCCCTATGAACTCACGCTCAAGGTTTTTGATGGTTACCGCCCACAAAGGGCAGTGGACCATTTCGTGAGATGGTCCACGGAACCAGATGATCACATCATGAAGCCTTCATATTATCCAAAGGTGGACAAAGCGGATTTGTTTGATGCGGGATATATTGCCAGGCGCTCCGGACACAGCCGCGGAAGCGCCATCGATCTGACTATCGCATCAAAAAATTTCCCCCATGCGGAACTGGATATGGGAACACCTTTCGATTTTTTTGACCCGGCATCCCGGATCGATTCTCCAATCATAACTCCTCAACAAAAGGCCAATCGACTGCTTCTCAGGACATTGATGATTCAACATGGGTTCAAACCGTACCAGGAGGAATGGTGGCATTTTTCCCTGATGGATGAGCCATTCCCGAACAGGTATTTCGATTTTGCCATTTCTGAAGAGCACCATTCTCCGGAATCCAAAGAATGATGGGCTGCCAGCATATACTGACAACCCATCACGGTGATTTGTTGATCGTCACTTCTGAATCAGCCCATGTGAGCCAATTCTGAAGGGTACCCACCTCAGTCGATGAACCCTTACCCCAGTTTTCCAACCAGATGGATACATTGGGAAATACCCCATCCCCAAATATTCCTTTCAGAAATAATGATTACTTAAAGTGTCCAGAAAATGGAGGGAATATCTGATTGAGCAGCCTGAGTGCCTGGAATTATTCCTCAGGTATAAATGAACCCGGCAGCGAGCCGACATTAAGGAAATGCAATGCGGTTGCAGCGACCCAGGGTCGATCAGATCCTGGGTTGGAATGCGACAAACCGATCAATCAGATGGTAGCAACCTTTTTCAAACACAGCAGCAATAACGGCTACTTGCGCCGGGTCAGTGAACTGGGCTGGCAATGCCAGGAGTATGCCACCAGCCAAATATCTGACCTCAGCGAAGAAAGCTGGCGATCCGTATATATAGTCACATGGAAAGTCACCCAGGACTCGGAACTATGGCCTGAGATTCGAAAAAAACTGGCGCTGGCAAATCGCTTTTATATCGTTTGTGGGCATCGGCTTGAGAGCGCAGACCTGGTCCGGTGCATGAAAGACGGAGCGTTTGATGTGGTGGAGGAAGCTGATTCTGAGAAACGATGGATATCCGCTTTGCAGGGAGCTGCCGATGCACAAAAATTATGGATTCAGCTGTACGGCGGACGCACAAGCAATTCCGATGAGATCCTCATCGGCAGAAGTCCTGAGATAGTGTCGTTGCGACAGAATATTCAGCGACTTGGACCAACCGACGCGACAGTTCTGATTATGGGGGAATCGGGAGCCGGTAAGGAGAAGGTGGCAGAAGCGCTCCACAAAGCAGCGGGGAGTCGGGAGTTGGTGGCTGTCAATTGTGCTGCCATCCCAAAAGACCTTATAGAAGCCGAATTATTCGGATCCGAGAAAGGAGCCTTCACTGGGGCTCAGGCACGCAAAGGACTGGTGGAACAGGCAGATAATGGCACCCTTTTCCTGGATGAAATCGGTGAACTCGATCATTCCTTGCAGCCAAAACTCCTGCGATTCCTGGAAACACGCATTTTCCGCAGAGTCGGGGGCAATAAGGATTTCAAGGTGAATCTCAGGGTGATTGCCGCCACCAATCGGGAATTGGATCGGGAGATCGCCCGGGGGAGGTTCCGGGGGGATTTATATTTCCGTCTGTCAGAAATCATATTGAAGATCCCCCCCCTGAGATTGCGGAAGACGGATATACCGATTTTTGCCAAACTTTTTATGGAGCGGGCCAATGAGAGGTTTGGGAAGAATTTTGAAATGATTGAGCCGGAACTGATCCAGAAGCTTCAGATTCACCAATGGCCTGGCAATGTGCGGGAACTGAAAAGCACGATGGATCGGTTGGTGTTGATGAATTTCGGCACAACCATCCGGTCGAAATGGTGGGAGGTTCCAGAAAACCATTTATCTGGTGTGGGAAACATGGATGATGGGCATAACTCGTGGGATGATATGGCATTCGCTTCTCATGCCGGCCACAATTACCAGACCGGCGGGGTCATGGTTCCGTCACAGCCATACCGCCAGGCAACCCAGTCTCAGCACTACCCAAGCCAAAAAGAAAGAATGATGAAAGCTCGCGAATTATTGGATCACAATGATGCGAATCTCTCATTAATTTCAGCCCAACTCGGCATCCACCCAACCACACTCTACCGCTGGAGAAAACAAGGCAAGGTCTGACCCGCCTCCCGGATGATCAGGACAGCTCAAAATAGTGACGGTCGGATAGTTCCACGGAGTACCTGATAAACTGTCCCGAGGGATTTGACGCTGGGTCAAATATGGGCTCAACAGGTCCTGATTTGTCCTGTGATGCCATATGGCATGAACCAATCTTATGGATTCATCAAACCCGACTTTCCCCGATCCCCCCCGATTGGCCGCAAAGCATGGAAACATCAGCAAATCTCCATTAGCAATCGAATCCACTTTGGGGTAACTCTATGATCATGGCGTGACTGTCCATTCAGTCACTTTCAGATTCACCAGCAAAAGTAAGATGAAAATTGAGGTCAGAAGGTCAAAAGACCGTGGATTTGCAGATCATGGATGGTTGAGAAGCTATCACTCATTCAGCTTCGCAAATTATCTTGATACAGATTTTATGGGGTATCGAACATTGCGTGTCATCAACGAGGATTATGTTGCCCCCGGGGCAGGATTCCCCACTCATCCCCATCGCGATATGGAAATCTTCAGCTATGTGGTCTCTGGATCCATTGCGCACAAAGATAGTTTAGGTCATGGGCGGGAACTCAAACCTGGACAGATTCAATTGATGAGTGCTGGCACAGGGGTCACGCACAGCGAATTCAACCCATCGACAACAGAGGAACTCCACCTGCTGCAAATCTGGATCCGCCCGAATCAGACTGGACTGAAACCGGATTATACCGAATGGCACCCCAAACCGGAAACTGAGCACCTGGCCTCGGCGCTTGTTATTTCGCCCACAGGAGAAAACCAATCGGCTGTCATCCACCAGGACGCTTACGTCTACCGGCTCAAACTCCAACCTGGCACTCAAATCCAACATAAACTACAACCTCATCGCGGAGTCTGGATTCAGGTGATCCATGGAGAAATAACTATTCTGGGCCACTCACTTTCTGACGGGGATGGCATCAGTATCGAACAGGTCGCGACGATTGAAATTGTCTCACAATCGCCATCAGAAGCGCTGCTTTTTGATTTAAAGTAAAATCGTGCCAAAGTTTTGGGGCACGAAGACAGACATTTGACACTCCTGAACACATTACAATCCAAGAATGAACACATTGTTTGAACCATTGAAAGCCGGATCATTGGAGCTTTCCAACAGAATCCTGATGGCCCCATTGACTCGTTGTCGGGCGGATGCAGACCATGTGCCCACACCTGTCATGGCGGAATATTATTCTCAAAGATGCTCCGCTGGCCTGATCATTGCCGAGGCTACCATGGTGATGGAAGGAAACTCCGCCTTCTGGCGCGAGCCAGGCATTTATTCCAAAGCTCAGGTGGATGGCTGGAGCACTATCACCGACCAGGTCCACCAGAAGGGTGGAAAGATCGTATTGCAACTCTGGCACGGCGGGCGGGCATGCCACCCGCTCCTGAATAATGGGCGGATCCCGGTCGCCCCAAGTGCCATACCCATCACCAATGATGAAGTCCATACTCCAGAAGGGAAAAAACCTTATGTCACTCCCCGGGAATTGTTGGATGAGGAAATTCCAGAAATCGTGCAGGGCTTCAGAAAAGCGGCACAAAATGCCCTGGAAGCGGGTTTTGATGGGGTGGAGGTCCACGGGGCGAATGGATATTTGCTGGATGAATTTCTCCGCGACGGGTCCAATCATCGACATGGCACATATGGAGGATCTCTGGAAAATCGCAGCCGGCTGATGATGGAGGTTGTGGGGGCCTGCTGTGAAATCTGGGGTGGATCGAAGGTGGGATTGCGTCTCTCTCCACTCAATTCCTATAACAGTATGGCAGATAGCGATCCTGTTGCCTTATCGGAATACATGGCGGAAAAACTCAATCCTATGGGACTGGCTTACCTTCATGTGATGCGCGCGGATTTTTTCCAACAGCAGACTGGGGATATTCTGACTCCCATACGCCAAAGGTTCAAGGGAGTTCTCGTGGCGAATATGGGGTACTCAGCAGAAGAAGCAGCTCAGGCCATACAATCCGGCCAGATTGATGCGGTTGCTTTTGGTGTTCCATTTCTTGCCAATCCCGATCTTCCGGAGAGATTTAAACAAAAAGCGGCTCTCAATGAACCGCGCCCGAACCTGTTCTACACTCAGGGGGCAGAGGGTTACACGGATTATCCTTCACTGAAGCAGTCCTGAAAATTGAGCGGATTTATTCCGGATTCACTACCCCCTGCCAAACCGCAGGCATGACAGTGTCCAAGTCAGAGTCATAAGCCAATTTTTCCAGTGGAAACTGACAATTGAATTGGGAAAAATGGTGGTTCATGGCATCACATTGATGCTGGATAGATGGACATGAATGCGGTAAACACATTCCTTTGAATTTGGAAAGATGATGGACTCGAATGAAAGCATGCATGGGACGTGCTCGTCTGCCAGGTCTGGGAATACATCCGGCAGCTATACTATTTGTGCAATGTACTTGTTTGTGGAGCTGCCCGATTATGTGGATTTGAGGCCGAAGATTCTCCGGATCTGTGAACAGAACCAGGCGGTTGGAACAATCCTGCTGGCCCACGAGGGCATCAATGGAACCATTGGAGCACCTGGGGACGGAATAGAAAATATCTTAAACTTTCTCCGCAAAGATCCCCGGTTCAGCACTCTCGATGCAAAATTCTCATGGGCGGATGAGAAGCCCTTCTATCGTATGAAGGTGAAACTGAAGCGGGAGATTGTCACCATGGGAGTGGACGAAGCCAATCCCAACCGCCTCGTCGGACAATATGTGGAACCAGAGGACTGGAACCGGTTGATCAGCGATCCGGATGTCCTGGTTGTGGATACAAGAAACGATTACGAATATCAGATTGGCACATTCCAGAATGCTCTCAATCCCAATACCCGGACGTTCCGCGAATTCCCTGAATACGTCAACCATCAACTCACCCATGCAAAGCAGAAAAAGATTGCCATGTTCTGCACTGGCGGGATTCGTTGCGAAAAAGCCACGTCCTACCTCCTCAGCCGCGGGTTCGAAAATGTGTACCATCTCAAGGGCGGCATCCTGAAATACCTGGAAAAAATCCCGGGGGACCAAAGCCTGTGGCAGGGGGGAATGCTTTGTATTCGATAATCGTGTCACGGTGCGGGATGGTCTCGAACCGGGAAATTATGACCAGTGTCATGCCTGCCGGCACCCAATAAGCGACCAGGATAAGCAATCCCCGCACTTCCAGCGCGGAGTCAGCTGTCCATTTTGCTTTGAGTCACAATCGGATGAAAATCGCCGCAAGGCTGAGGCTCGTCAACTCCAGGTGGAACTGGCTGAACTTCGGAACCAGGAGCACATAGGACAAAAACTGCGACGTCACAGCCAATCCAACGCGTCCACAGAATAGCCGCCTCGGGTTCGGATTGAGTATGACTCCACGGGAACAACCCGGGAATTGGACGCTTTGCAGGGCATTCAAGCCCTCCCCTCATCATGAAAAATTGGTGGTCGGGACCAGAAAATAAATATTGTCGAAATTGCCAACCAAGGCATCATGACGGAATTGCACCATAATGAGCTCATGCATAAAGGAATAAAGATTTGTAATGTCCGTCCCAGGGCATTCACACTGATTGAGTTGCTGGTTGTTATTGCCATCATCGCTGTTCTGGCATCTATGCTGATCCCCGCTCTCGGAAAAGCCAAAGAAAAAGCCAAACAGACAAAATGCATGAATAACCTCAAACAATTGGGGATATTCGGGGCCCTGTATGCGGACGACAATCAGGGACGGAATGCCTATACATTCCAGGTGCGGGGAAATAATGATTTTCGAAAAGCGTGGTTCAACTTCATTCAGGAATATCAAAGGTCCACAAATGTGGTCCTCTGCCCCACCCGGTCGCCCAAATTCAATAACAGAATTGCGCTGTATCCAAGTGATCAGGCAGCTAAATGGGTCTCCAATTATGCAGCGAATTTCCGTATTGGAGGGTGCGATTGGCCCGGTGTGTGGCCATCAGACAAGTGGCCACAGCTTCGCACCAGCGATATCAGGCTTCCTGCTTCCACAGTCTATTTAACCGATGGAGGTTCTCAGCCTATTAATTCCCGCAATCCGAACCTGTGCGTGACGGAGAAATCACCTGAAAAAGCGGGTTGCTGGATAGTGCACGATCCAGGCGACAGCTCGCCCTGCGGTGGATGTGTCCTATCTCCGGGAGATCCCAATTGGGGCGGGCCACATCCCAGACATTCCAGTGGTCGAAGCAATGTTTCCTTTGTCGACCTGCATGTCGAAGCTCTTAAGCCATCTCAATGGTATTGGTCAGGAACCAAGTGGCTCAACCCCAATGGAACCGGCACCACTCCCATTCGATAACCACTTTCCCACCTCCCCCACAACAGTGCAAATGATCCTCCAGCCACAGGATCGCCTGATATGCATAAATGATCCTGATTCAACTGCTGCCCACGCGATTCCCACATAAATCCTGGGTCTTGACCTGAGAAAAATAATATATAAATCCATCTTTGCCTTTCATGCGTAAATCAGAATTAATCAAGCCCAGGAAACTGTATCCGGGATCGAGAATAGGTATC
Organism: Verrucomicrobiota bacterium; assembly: GCA_021209225.1. Taxonomy (GTDB): domain Bacteria; phylum Verrucomicrobiota; class Verrucomicrobiia; order Limisphaerales; family JAJOIW01; genus JAJOIW01. The sequence goes on along the minus strand of JAJOIW010000023.1, from coordinate 19,450 downwards.
TGCAGCCCAGCCAGTCCACCGGAGGATGAAGGAACCGTGGATAAATGTGTCGAGGCAGTGAAGAAGCTGGGCTTCGAACCTGTGCTGAGTTCCAACGCCCGGGCAAGAGCCGGGTATTTGGCTGGCTCCGATGCAACTCGCGCCGAGGATCTGATGTCGCTTTTCAGAGACAAATCCATCGACGGCATATTCCCCATACGCGGTGGATATGGCACGGCCCGCATACTCAACCGACTCGACTACTCAGTCATCCAGGAGAATCCAAAACCATTCATTGGCTACAGTGACATTACAAGCCTGCATTGCGCCATTTATCAGGCGTCGAAATTAGTGACTTTTCATGGTCCAAATATAGATGGAGCCATGGTGAGGGACGAGGAGAATAAGTTCACCGTGGACAAGGCAATGAAAGCATTATGTACAAGTGAACCTCCCGGAGATATATGTTCCAATTACGGCGATAGGGAATCCGAAGTCTATACAATTCATGATGGTCGCGTCACCAGTGAATTGATCGGAGGGAACCTGACTATTCTGACGACCATTGTCGCCACCGCATTTCAACCCACATTCCTGAATAAAATCCTTTTCATCGAAGACATTAATGAATCTCCATACCGGATGGATCGATACCTCACATTTCTTCACAATACAGGAATACTGAAACAGATCGCAGGGGTTGCGATTGGGCAATGCAAGGGATGTGATATACCCGAGGATCAGGAAATCCGCCCGGGAGAACTCAATCTTGAAGGGGTCTTCCGTGACCGGCTCCAACACCTCGGTATCCCGGTGGTGGCCAATCTTCCTTTTGGGCATGTTAAACATAATGCGACCCTGCCTATGGGAGTCATGGCCACACTGGACGCTTCACTCCAAACTCTTATCATCGAGGAAAGTGGCGTGCGTGACTGATTCCGACCTTGGGACAAATTCTCTATCCATCTCCCGCCCAGTACTCTCACTGGCCCCGATGCAGGATGTGACGGACTGGAACTTCTGGAAACTCATCTCCACATACGGCGGGCCGGATGTGTATTTCACAGAATACTTCCGGGTCACTGAAACATCAAAATTAAATAAATACATCCTCAAATCGATTGTCGAGAATCCCACCGGAAAACCAGCGATTGCTCAAATCATCGGGAATGATATTGCCTCAATGGTGCGCACCAGTCGCGAACTTCAAAAACACAATATCCTCGGAGTCGACCTGAATCTGGGGTGTCCAGCACCCGTCGTTTACAAAAAGAAGGCCGGGGGAGGACTCCTCAGGTTTCCAAGTGAGGTTCGCGAATTAATCCACGCCTTGCGCGATGCCATTTCAATCCAGTTTTCGGTGAAAACCCGCATTGGCTTTGATACCCCCGAAGTATTCGATCAACTGCTTGAGATTTTTGCCGGGGCGCATATCGACTTGCTGACGGTCCACGGGCGCACTGTGAAGGATCTCTATCGTTCCAGTGTCAACTATGATTCTATTCAAAAGGCTGTGCAGTATATGCCCTGCCCAGTCTGGGCAAATGGGAATATATATTCATACCAGAAAGCTGAATCCGTCATCCAACAGACCCGCGCCGCCGGGCTTATGATTGGAAGAGGGGCTATACGCAATCCCTGGATCTTTAGTCAAATCAGAGATCGCAGTCACTCAGTTGTCCCATTCATTCCATCAGGGCGCGACGTGCTGGAATACATCCATAACCTGGCAGCGGCCGTCACATCCCCAAATGAAGCCAGTCATAAACGTGTCCAACATCTGAAAAAGTATATGAACTTTGTAGGTCTTGGAATTGAACCCCAGGCGGAATTTCTACACCGAACGCGCAGAGCGGCCAATCTGGATGAATTTTTCGGAATATGTCATGAATTTCTGAATCATTCAAACCCGATGGAAATGACACCATTTGCCCCGGAATCACTGCCGGAAAATGATACTCTGGCAGGATGCCATTTGTGAAGTTCACTGAATATATGGCATGGCATTTATCATCCAGGAAAGCTTAGTCCTCCTGACCCAGCTGCTGGCGGACAATCGCCACTTCCTCAGCATATGTTTCCGCCCGGACCTCCTTCAATGCCATCCCGGCCAGAACCAGACACACAGCCCCGGGAATATGAAATAAAACAACAAACTCCGGATGTCCAAAGACACGCTTGATACACACCCCGCCAAGTATCAATAATATAAAAATGGTGAAATAGACTATAAATTTTTTCATAGGTATCCTGGATCAATGGCTGGCAGTCGGAACAGTCAATGCTCGCGATGTTGAATTGGAGCCGGTGGATGATTGGGAAATTATCCGAGTCAAAAACACGTAACCCACCGCAACGAACAGACACCCGCCAACAAATATTCCAAATTCACGACCAAAATTCAGATAGCTGTAGGGAGAAAGAGACAGGTGAATCTCGGGGTGATTCATTATGGACAGTTTCCGGTCCACCAGCCTGATATGATATTCCCCAGGCATGGAAATGGTGGCACGCCACTCAATCAGATTCTGATTCCACCAATATCCCTCCAGCCGGAAAGGCTCGATAGCCAAAGCAGCATCCGTTCCCGGTTCAGGTATCACTTCCATATACCTGAAATCAGGCCAGACAGATGACGGGTCGCTTTGAGTGACTTGAGCGTCCGGCACGAATTCAGCGTAATAACTCACCTGTATCAATGCTAAAGGTTTGGATGGAGCCTGATAAAAATGAATATTTCCACCCGTGACAGGAAGGCTCCACAGCCGCATCCCTCTTTTGTAATCCGGAAGACTGACATTCGACGGATCTCCGGATGCCTGGGGGGTGGACAAAGTGAGAAACCCACCAGCCATCAAGCCCAATACCAGCAGAATAATGCCCGGCCCGGCCGATGGCATTCCCTGTTGAACGGAGTTTCTCTTCTCCTGGCACGCACATCCAGCGCACCCACGCTGGCACCCTTCCACTTCCTTACGTCGACGGGACGCATGCCGGACAGCCAATGCAAATACCAATATCCCACAAAAGAGGGCTACATGCAGAACTGTGACAAATATATCAAACATGACCACTCCTTATAAAGCCCGGAAATCCTGGGCAATCCAAATTTGATTTCATATATAACTAAACATTTTGACGAGCGCTCTCAATGTCCACTTTGGACATTGAACTACTTCAGGTGCAAAAAGTATAACCACGAGACAGAAGTGAGAAATCCAATGATAAAAAATGGAATGGCCAACCTCAACTTCGGTTTGATACGCCCATCAATGAGAAACAGGAATGCGGTTGTGGGCATGCGCAGGCGGTAGACCAGAAAGAAGGTCCATATGGCGGATGATCCGTAACAGAGTAAACTGCTGATAGCAGACCAGGATAAGCCATACTTGAAACTGTGCCATATTTCAAATCCAAGAGCGATGGGCAGGTATCCCATGCCAAACCAGGCAACCGCCACCGAGGCAAAAAAGCTGAATGGACGCCTGTTGGTTTCCCAGAACAGAAACAAAAACTGAGCATGGTATAGGTACCAGAGCCCCAATTCCAACCCTTCAAAGGAATGATCGAACCGTAATACCCATAATGCCGCTGGTATCAGCAGTTTATGCAACAATACATATACAAAAATAAAATAGTTAAACCCTACAAGCGCGGAAAACCGCTTTTTCCCTTTGAGAGTGGGATAATGATGGACTCCATCTGGCAGATCCTGATGGAGTCCCTCCAACCACTTGAGTGGTTTACCCAATAATTTTATCGATTTAACCATTGCTGAAGATTTGGCATCCCATATCTCATGAAATAGTAGATATAGAAAATTATATTCACCGTCCATATCATGAACAGAAACCATGGCATTTTCCCATGTCCTGACTCTGGGGTAACCTCCAATTCAGGTTCGATGTATACTTCATCATCCATAGCAGGTGATTTTGGCTCCGAATTTTTATCCATAAATTTTAATTTCTATTGTCATTTTCAAACTGCGTGATCCGGCCATGATTTATGCGTGATTTTTTGTCGTTGAAGGAACCGGTTCGTCAATTTCATTTTCCAGGATTGAATATTTTATTGATTCCGAGCCGGAACCTTTTTTACCCAGAGACCAGATAAAGAAGGCGGTTGTGGCCATAATCATGGACGAGACAAAGAGGCCAACAAAAATCAGGAGGATCCTGGAATCAATGCCGCAGAAAAAGCAGCCTGAAAGAGAATATAACGCAGTGATATGCATTAGGGTGATTTCCTTGGTTGAACCGTATTGGATGAAATCTCTTCGAGAGCAAAAATCTGCATTTTAGGTTCCTCTATATCTCTGGCTCCCCCCAGATGACCGCATATGAAGGCCCAGGACATGACAGATAAAAAGCCAATGCTCAGGACCATATAAATCATGCCAGCCGCCGTGACCATGGTGTTGAGGGAGTCATGCATGACTGCATAGACGGTAATCACCCCCAATAGAATCATCGAAATGATGAATACCCAGAGGACCACAGCAAAGAATCCCCCGCGAGCGAATGTGTTGGACTGTGCTTTCATAGTTTTGCAGCTGTGGAATTTGTGGAAGCATTGAGATCAATGGTATCGCCATTTTGAGGCAATTGTGAGCCGAGCCATTGCAGATATGCGACGAGAGCCACGGCGGAGGGCTTGGGAGACTTGTCCTTGTTAAAGTACCAGCTGTAGGATGGCATGATGGAAAGCGGCACAACATCCTTCGGATTGTAGAGGTGCACAAAGTGCCAATCGTTTGGCCGCTTGCCTCCTTCTCTGGAGAGATCCGGCCCGACCCGGCGGGTGCCGAAAAGCTGAGGAAGGTTCAATGAGTTATCGTATTCCGATGCCACGGAGACGGGTCCGTAGCGCAGGGCTTCATTGCCAACCGGTCTGACATACTGACTATGGCAATGCCAGCATGCTTCCTTAATATAGATGTCCCGCCCCTGGTAGAGTGCTTTTTCATAGTCCTCCAGATTTTCATAATACGACTTGAATTCATCAGGGATTGAGGTTGGATGATAATCTATAGCTCCGAGTGACTTGGTCATCATCGCGGGAATGAGTCCGAGCGTGATGAAAGCAGTGACAAGCAAACCGAGTCCCGCCACCAGGAAGATGAAGTTGAACTTTTCTAAAAATTTCATTAGTCAATCAATTCTTTCTATTCTGAGTGGATGTTATAAATCAGGCGGTTTTTGTTCGGGTGAGTGGTTCGTTCAATTTTTGTTCATTGAATGCCTGCCGTCTGTATTTCCAGGTCATGAAGATATTGACGACAAAGACGAATTCACTGACAAGAATGCAGGTTCCAGCGAGGGCACGTGTCCACCAGAATGGTTTAGTGGCCTCGACAGTGTTGATGAAAGGAACCAGGTTTTTCCACATGAATCCTTGCATGAGTCCAGCTGCCAGCAGGTCAAGCCACATGACAATCACACCGATGGCCGCCAACCAGAAATGCCATTCACACATGGTGCGGGAATAGAGTTCGGTTTTAAAGATGCGTGGCCACAGGTAGTAGATCCAGGCATATAGCCAGAATGAGAATGTCCCGAAAAGGACAAGGTGAGCGTGGCCTGGAACCCAATCTGTGAAGTGAATGATCTCCTGAGCACTCATGGTGACCTGGATAGCACATTGAATACAGGTCAGGAGATAACAAATGGATCCCACTGCGATAAACCTCACGGGAATGGAAGTGACGAGTTGCTTATACTCGCCCTGCATTGTCGCGAAATAATTGAAGATCACAGTGTATACAACCACGTGGATACCTATACTGGCCACAATGGCTGCGTATTGAGACCACAGAGGAATGGGGCTCTGGAGGTAGTGGTGGGCACCATTCATGGGATAGAAAAATGCCAGTCCCCAGAATCCGGTTAAGGATAGAGCGTGGCTGTAAACGGGTTTTTTGAGCAGGACTGGCAATAAATAATATACGAGTCCCACACCCAGAGGAGTGACGAAAAGCCCAACCAGGTCATGTATGTACATTGATGTGATGGCGGCTCCACCACTTCCTGGCATCCAGTATTGGGGGATGAAATTTCCCATGACATAGACCAGAGGAGCCCAAACCAGCGCAGCTGTGATATACCACACTGAGACATAAAATGATTTGTGCCGCGCCTTCCAGATCGGTGCCAGAAAATTGAAGCAGGCCAAGGTGGCCGCTATGGCAATGAGCGGGTCCATGATGACGGGAGTCTCCCCCCACTCCACTGCCTGACCATACCCAGCCAGGATGAGTATTTCAGAAAGCACAACCAGGCAATTAAATACGATAAAGCAAATCCACCCGAGTTTTTTGGAGAATGTGGCATTACCGGTCAATTTGGGAATGACATAGTGCAGGATGGCGAAAAAGCCATTGGCCAACCAACCATAAGCAACCGCCATGGTGTGTGTCATGCGAACCCGTCCAGGTGAGAGGAATTCCACTCCAGGAAAGGGATAAAGACTGAGAAACTGAAGCGCAAAGGACATTCCAGTGAGCACCACTATGACGGAATAGACGATCGCTGCAATGAAGTGAGCCTTGACCAAATCCTCGTATATGGGAAATGACTTGCTGGCTGTGGATGGATTATTCGAATTCATTCTCGGGTGAATTAGTAGAGGTTTCGGTTGATGAGGATTGGGATATTTCAGGAAGACTCAGAGCAGGGTTTTTGTGTGACTGGCGCAGGAAATGGATATAGGCGACGAGTTCCCAGCGTTTTTCAGCATCGAATGAGGACCCATATCCCACCATTGGGCTGCCGTAGAGGCCGGTGGTGATGGCACGGAAGGCATCCTCCAAACTGGGGCCGCTTCCGATGTCATGTGGTTTTCTGAGGTCGGCTGGTTTGACTGGATGAAGCCAATTATCCACCAAGGCTTGTCCTCCAATACCATCCCCGGCCCCTCCGGCCCCATGACAGACGGCACATACCTGGTCGAAAGTAACCTTACCGGCCGATGCTTTTGTCTTCCATTGCACCGGGTCATGCATCCATTGAGGCTCGGGATCCAAGGCCACTTTGATGGGGGCCTCCTTCCATTTGCCTGTGGTATCAAAGACTTTGATGTATTGAGCCAATGCTTTGATATCATTGTCGGCGAAGAGTCGGAAACTGGGCATGGATGTGCCTGGTATCCCTTCCCGGATGGATCGCTCAATGTCAGCATCCGTGGGAATACTGCCAAAATCAGTCGACCTGAATTTGAAAACAGCCCGGGAAAAATCCCTGGGTTTGGGAGAGAGTCCATATGCAGCAGGTCCCTCGCCATCGCCTTTGATTCCGTGGCAACCACTGCAATGGTTGGCATAGAGCTTTTTCCCCTGTTTAATAAATTCCGGCTTCAGCTTCCCTGCCCCATCAAAGTCTGGATGGGCGTAGTCCTGGGCGCTGGCTTTTGGATGGGTGCCCATCATTGCCGCACACATCAGCAAGGCCGTTGCCCATTCTTTCAGATACCAATTGTTCATTACGCCGAAATAATCGACGTACCACTCATTTCCGGCATTACCGGATTTGTCTCACTCTTTGCATTTATTGAGCTAAATGCGCCAGCGGGATGGATTTTGCCGGCCTGAAGGTTATCTGCAGTAACGGTCGCCAACACTCGCACTGGATGCCCACTCCAGAAAATGGGGTGCGGCAGGGTCGTACTCCGGCGGCGACCAATCCGCAAAATTTTCTGGCCCCAAAGGCGCATAGGGACCTTCTTTGAACTCGAATATAAATGCCTGGTTGGTTATGGGAATGAGGCTGTGCCAGGTCTGGGCGGGAATCTCGACGAGACTGTCACCCTGGGTGGTGGCGTCTCCCAACTCAAATAAACTGGCAACGACCCCGTCAGGATCGTAGGTCATAACCCGAACCCGCCCCCAAAGCACAATGATGGATTCCCACTTGTTGGGTTCAGGATGGCGATGCGGACGCACATAAGTCCCCCGTATCAAGGCGATACCCAGACGATTCACCGCAGAATCTGGGGATGTATGAAAATTAAAATGGCTGCGCAACCTGGGGCTTGCCGATGCCTGGCTGATCAAGTCCATCATCAGGATTCTATCCAGCCTGGCACATCCTGAGTTTGATTCATTCATTCGGAGTCCGTATTTCAGGCCAATTTAATTCGTGTTGCCCCCGTCTGATCCCACCCGCGTGGCTTGGAATCAGTGACTGATTTGATTTTTTTAATGGAAATCTGATTGCCTCCAGCTTTTGCCGAACGAACCCGCAGGTCCTGAGTCAATAAAAACTGCTCATTGATCTTCTGCTTTGGCGATGGTGCATATTTAATATACAGAGCCCCATCCAGAAATTCATTAAAATATAAAATCTTGGATTTTTCGGGGACGAATCTGTATATTTTATTGAGGATGGTGCCGCCGAATTGAAATCTTTTGACGTAGCTCATATTATCGAGGTTATAGACCACGAGCATCTCCTTTTCCTTGGCGGCAGGAGAAACATATAATACGTCGTTGCCAACAAATGCTTTCTCTTCCACTTGAGACACACGAAACTGACCATCACCAGTAACAATCACAACTTTGTCCAACTGCGATACGGCAAACTGGAATTCCTCCCCATTCACCTTGAAACCCAAATATCCCTTTTCCCGATCATATCCCATTTTAAAGGCGCGATGAACGACTTCTTTGGCTGTGACGGATTCGAATGAGGTAATCTGAGTGAGCCTCGGGTATTGATCTTTGTATTTTTTAATCAGCCCATCCAGGTGGGAAATGGCGTATTTCACCACATTTTTAAGATGCTTTTGCGTATCGGCCAGGTCGGCCTGAATTTTTTCCAATTCCTGTTTATGTTTATTGATATCAAAGAGGGAGATGCGACGGATTGGCACTTTCAGGAGGAGTTCAATATCGTCATCCACCAGTGGACGCCACAGGTCTTTTTCAAATGGTTTGAAACCTTTGTATACATTGGCGGTCACTTCCTCGGAGGTCTTTGCTGACTCAATCTTTTTATAAATCCGCTCTTCAATGAAGATCCGCACAATGGTGCGGAAATAAATATCCTCGAGCAATTTGCCTTCGCGTATTTTGAGTTCTTTTTCATGGAGTTCGAGCAGACGTTGGGTATTGCGTTGCAGGACTTCACTGACCGACAATTCAGCGGGTCGATCCCCATCGATCACAACGATGCGACTCGATATACTTGTTTCACATTCAGTGAAGGCATAAAGTGCCTGAACTGTTTTTTCAGCGTCAATGCCTGGGGCGAGTTTTAATTCAATTTCAATCTGTTTGGAGGTGAAATCATTGATGGACTTTATTTTGATTTTGCCCTTTTTGGCGGCATCCTCGATGGATGTGATAATGGAATCCGATGTGCTTGATTGTGGGATTTCCCGTATGACGAGAGTGGAGGCGTCTTCAATATCGATGCGGGCACGGACTTTGACGGATCCTCGGCCATCATCATACATGGAGGCATCCATCAATGCCCCCTTCGGAAAGTCGGGAACAATCGAAAATGGCTTTTTTTGCAGGATGGCGATTTGTGCCTGGAGCAGTTCGATAAAATTGTGTGGGAGTATGCGTGCGGACAGTCCGACGGCGATACCTTCGGCACCCAGCATCAGGAGAACAGGCAATTTAGCTGGCAATGTGACGGGTTCTTTGTCCCGCCCGTCATAGCGTGGCACAAATTCGGTGAGTTCATCCTGAAACAGTTCCTCGCGCGCCAGGTCAGTCAGCCGGCATTCAATATATCGGGCGGCGGCGGCTCTATCACCAGTATATATGTTTCCAAAATTCCCCTGCCCCTCTATGAGATAGGACTTATTGACAAGCACGATCAGCGCGTCGTTGATTGAGGCATCACCATGTGGATGGAATGCCATGCAGTTCCCAGTGACATTGCTCACCTTATTGAACTTGCCATCATCCATTTTTTTCAGCACCCACATGATCCGCCGCTGAACAGGCTTCAATCCATCATCCAGATGCGGAATCGCCCGATCACGTATCACATAGGATGCATAATCCAGAAAATTCTGATTCACCCGCTTTTGAATCATCTCTTTCTGGCCATCCACACCAAATTCCTTGGGTGGGACACCATCAAAAAACGGTTTTAAATTGTCGGGATTTCTTCTATTCGAAGAGGATTTTTTCGCTGCTGCCATGCCAATTCAAAAATTTAAAATTTATAAGGACTCAGGAGATTATTCAGCCTGGGAGTGAGAACGAGTTGGGATTCATTGTGGCTCATGGTCAATCTTCCACTGGCACGACCAGGTTTTCCATGATGAAGGATTTCCGCATGGGAGTATTTTTTCCCATATAAAAATCGAGTATTTCTATGATATCACTGCGTCGGGCAAACTCAACCTGACTCAACCTCATCTGGCGGCTGATGAATGCGCCGAATTCGGAGGGAGAAATTTCCCCCAATCCTTTAAAGCGGGTGATTTCATGACCACGCCCGATTTTTTTTATGGCTTCGTCACGTTCTTTCTCAGAATAGCAGTAATAGTTCTCCTTTTTATTGCGGACGCGGAATAAAGGGGTTTCCAGGATGAAGAGATGTCCGCGGCGGACCAGTTCTTCGAAAAATTTGAAGAAGAATGTAATAAGGAGATTGCGAATATGCATACCGTCGACATCCGCATCGGTGGCGAGAATAACCCTGGCATAACGCAGCCCATCAATGCCGTCCTCGATACCTAAAGCTTTCATCAAATTAAACATCTCATCGTTTTTATAGAGAGCGTCCCGTTTTAAATCCCAGACATTGAGAGGTTTTCCTTTCAAGGTGAAGATGGCCTGGCAGTTGGGATCCCGATTCGAGGCGATGGGACCGGCCGCGGAGGCTCCTTCGGTGAGAAAAATCATGGTATCCCAACCCTTGTCTTTTTTGATATCGAGGTGGTTTTTGCTGTCCCGAAGCTGGGGGACGCGGATGGCAACGGCTTTGGATCTTTCCCGGGCGAGTTTTTTAACCTGCTGGAGTTCGCGGCGCAGCGCTTGGGTATCCTCAACTTTCTGAAGCAATCGATCCGCGATTTCTTTGTTTTTGTGAAGGAATTGCAGCAGGATTTCTTTGACTCTATTGACGATCTCCGTGCGTATTTCAGTATTTCCGAGTTTGTTTTTTGTCTGGGATTCAAACATGGGATCCTGCAGGCGTATGGAAATAGCCCCAACGATGGACTCGCGGACGTCATCGCCTTCGTATTTCCCTTTTGCATATTCATTGACTGCTTTAAGGATGCCCTCGCGGAAGGCGCTCAGGTGGGTACCACCATCGGAGGTGAATTGCCCATTGACGAACGACTGGAAATTCTCGCCATACCGGCTGTGACTGTGGGTGAAGGCGAATTCCAGTGTGCGGTCACTGAAATGAATGGGTTCGTAAAGTTCATCTCCATTCAATTCTTCAGCGATCAGATCCAGCAGACCCTTTTTGGAGTGGAACTTCTTTCCATTGAAAAGGATGGTGAGACCTGAATTGAGGTAGGCGTAGTGCCGCATCCGTTTTTCGAGATGTTCTTCGCGAAACTCGTATTTTTTGAATATTTTGTCATCCGGTGAGAAGCAGACGAAAGTGCCATTGGGTTCCTGAGCATCGGTTCCTTCATGCTCTTCGATCAGGTGTCCCCGTTCAAATGTGGCCTCTTTGAATTTCCCATCCCGGTAACTGCGGACGATGAATTCGCTGGACAAGGCGTTGACCGCTTTTGTTCCGACGCCGTTTAATCCCACGCTGAACTGAAAAACATCATTGTTGTATTTGGCACCTGTGTTGATCTGGGAGACGCATTCGATCACCTTTCCCAAGGGAATGCCACGTCCATAATCCCTCACCATCACCACCTCGTCTTCAACGGTGATTTCGATCTGTCTGCCATTTCCCATGATGAATTCATCGATGGAATTATCCACCACTTCCTTCAACAGAATGTAACATCCATCATCGTAGTGGGAACCGTCGCCAATCCGTCCAATATACATCCCCGTCCGCAACCGGATGTGCTCCAGTGGCGATAAGGTCTGTATCTTGCTTTCATCGTAAATCGCTTTTTTTGCCTCAGCCATAACCAATCTCGTCTCGTCTCTCGTGACCACTTAATCAAATAAAAAATGCCATCCACTGCAACCTCAATGTTCTACAATCCCCCTCCCGCCTCATCAAAATCGGGGATTTCGATGGCTGAATGAGAATCATCAATACATTTTTCAACCACGCATGGGCGGGATGGAACAGAAAATATTGTCCTATGCAGGTGAAATCTCCCGCATCCCGCAGGAATACCCACGATAGCCCATATGAGCGAAAAAATTGAACCGCTTTTTCTGCTGAGGCTGGAAAACAGGTATTTTCATCAATCGAATGGGATGGGTTGGATTTTGCGATTGTTTTCACCGGGTGGGATTGGGATGAATAGAGGCCATCATGAGAGTGTTGATAATTGGAAGTGGCGGGCGTGAGCATGCTTTGACCTGGAAAATTGCCCGATCGCCACGCGTTCATGAGATCGTCTGCGCACCTGGGAATGGGGGGATGGCTGGAGAAGTTGTTCAATCATCCGGGGTGCCGGTGCGATGTGAGAAGTTGAGGGCGACTGACGTGGCCGGCATGCTGGAGTTGGCGATGGAATTTCAGCCGGATTTGACTGTGGTTGCCCCGGATGATCCGTTGGCTGCGGGAATGGTTGATGCATTCGAGGCCAATGGCTTTCGCGCATGGGGACCAACGAAAGCGGCAGCCCGGTTCGAGTGGAGTAAGGGGTTTTCCCAACACTTCATGGATCGCCATGGCATTCCGACGGCTCAATCGCGTGTGTGCCAGTCCGTGGATGAAGCAATCGGATTTGCCAGTCTGTTTGATGGAAATGTTGCGGTTAAAGCGGACGGACTGGCACTTGGCAAGGGGGTGGTGGTGTGTCATTCGATGCCTGAGGCTGAATCGGCGATTCAATCCATGATGGTGGGTAAATCCCTGGGGGATGCGGGAGACCGGGTGGTGCTTCAGGAAAGACTGGATGGGCTTGAAATGTCGATCCATGCCTTGTGTGATGGGGATCGGTGGCTCGCATTCCCATCCTCACAGGACCACAAACCTGCCTATGATGGAGACCTGGGGCCGAATACTGGAGGCATGGGAACCTATTCACCCACACCGTTCATGTCTGAGAAGGCATTTCAGGATGCCGCCGCTTCGATTCTGGACCCATGGATAAAAGGCTGCCGGCTGGAAGGCATCCGGTACAAGGGGCTGATATACCCGGGAATTATTCTGACAAAATCAGGACCAAAGGTGATTGAGTTTAATTCCCGCTTTGGGGATCCGGAGACCCAGATCTACCTGCCCCGACTGGAAAATGACCTGGTCGACCTGATGGAGGCCTGCGTGGATGGAACTCTGGGGGAGCACAAACTGCAATGGTCCACAAAATCCGCTGTCTGTGTGGTGATGGCTTCCGGAGGATACCCGGGCCCCTATGAAAAAGGCAGAACCATCACCGGAATTGAAGCAGCGGAAGCAATCCCGGGAATTAAAGTTTTCCATGCTGGCACTGGAGACTTCCTCGGGGAACCTCGTGACAAGCGGAGGACGCGTCCTGGGGGTCACCGCTCTCGATCATTCCCTCGAAGCCGCCAGAAATCTCGCCTATCAGGCCGTCGACCAAATCCATTTCCAAGGGGCATTCTTTCGCCGGGATATTGCAGCCAAGGCTTTTGCCGGGTATCATCATTCAATTTCCTGAAAGGAATGGGGGCAAATAATTATGTTGTGTATGACAAATTCAAGAATCATTCGGGTTTTATGCGTGGCCGCAGGGCTGGGCTGCCTTGCCATGCTGCCTGGTGGGCGAGCCGCTGAGTTAAACCGTTTCCAGAATCTCCTGCATTTGCTGGAGAAGAATTTATATCAATTTGACCATGAATCCGTTGACGCGGCAGCCGTCCGGGGCCTGCTGAAAGAACTGGATGGCCAGGTGATTCATGTCCACCCCAAACCCGACACGGAGAAATCACCGGACCATCTCCTCTCGTTGCGGAAATCTGAGGTTTTGGAGGAATCATTCATCTACCTCCAGCTCGCCGGAATCGAATCCGGCGCCGATTCTGAAATACGCAATGCCATAGAAAATTCTCAAAATAACCTCAAACCCCTGGAAGGAATTATTCTGGATCTGCGATTTGCTGAGGGACAGGGCTACGAGTGTGTGCCGTCGGTCATTGGCTTGTTCCATGGCGAATCCACTCCCCTGTTCTCGATGAAAGGAGAGGATTTTCAATCTAAACCCTCCGAATCCGTCAACCAACTGCCCCTGGCTGTCCTGGTCAATACCGAAACATCCAGAGCCGCCGAACTCGCCGCAGCATCCCTCAAACAAATCAAAAAAGCCATCGTCATCGGCCAGAAAAGCAGTGGCCAAACATTCTATTTTGAACGATTCGAACTGGATGGAGGAGGCACGATTGAAGTGGCCCGCAGCCCGGTGAAAATGGCCGATGGATTCATTCTGTCCCAAAATGGGATCCAGCCGGATATTGCCATAGACGCCCCCATCAGTATCCAGAAAATCCACATGGACAACCCATTTTTTTCTGAGTCAGAAACCGATTCCCAGCGGAGAGCGATGAACGAATCCGATCTGGTGCGGTTGAAGAACCAGCAAAATGCCCGAGCCGCCGGAGACCTGAGTCCCGATGCCGATCTGCTCAAAACGTCAGATACCGCATCCGGTGAAGTGACCAGTAAAACCATAAACGATCCCATTCTGGCCCGTGGAATTGATTTTCTTAAAGGCATCCGGTTCATCAAACAACTGCGTCAGCGATGAACCAGCTTCAAATGCACCCCCTCACACCGACCTCAGTGATTTGATGTTTGACCCAACCCATACTTCTGCCTTCCAATACCCCCCCTTGAGCGTCGGCTGAATCAGTTATGAAGACCATCTTATTTGTGTGCACCGGAAATGTCTGCCGCAGTCCCATGGCGGAAGGACTCTTTAAAAAGGCAATGGCCAGCCTGGGTCAGAAATTCCGGGTTCGCTCAGCCGGTATTGATGCCCTGGATGGCCAACCCCCATCGCTCAATGCGGTTGAAGCCACCCGGGAAATCGGCGTCGACATCACTTCACAAAGAAGTTCCCACCTCACCCGATCTATGGTGCAGGAGGCGGATCTCATCTTTGGTATGACCTGGAATCATGTCATGGCCATGCAGCATTATTTCCCGGATGCATCGGAAAAAATATTTTTAGTCAGAGAGTTTGACAAAAACGTGGAATCCGACGAAAAGGAGATCCTGGACCCGATTGGTGGTTCACTCGAGGTTTACCGCTATTGTCGGGACCAGATAAACCAGGGAATCCATTCTATAATTAACGAACTTCAATCTTCATTCTCGATGCAGGAAGCCCCTTCCAACAAAATTGCTATTGGCTCAGATCACGCCGGATTCCAACTCAAAGAATCCATCAAATCCCATCTTTCGTCCAAAGGATTTGAAGTGATTGATGCAGGAACCCACAATGCCACATCAACGGATTACCCGGATTTTTCCAATGTGGTGACCCGCCATATCCGGAATCGGGATGTTTCGAGGGGCATTCTCGTGTGCAACAGCGGCGTTGGAATGAGTATCGCCGCAAATAAAGTGCCAGGAATTCGCGCCGCCCTGGTTACCAATGTCCAGGTTGCGGCTCTCTGCCGGCAACACAATGACGCCAACGTCCTTTGTCTCGCTCAGGCATTCACCGATACTCAAACCGCACTCCAGATCGTGGATACGTTTTTAACCGCGGAATTCGAGGGAGACCGGCACCATAGGCGCATTAATAAATTTGCCGACACACTGGTTGCCTCCGTCGATCCGGAAATTGCCACCAGCATTGAAAAGGAACGTCTTCGCCAGCAACATCACATCGAATTGATCGCCAGTGAGAACTTCACCAGCCCCGCAGTCATGGCTGTCCAAGGATCCGTGCTCACCAATAAATACGCGGAGGGATACCCATCAAAACGATGGTACGGCGGATGCGAATTCATCGATGAAATCGAATCTCTCGCCATCGAAAGAGCCAAAGCGTTATTCGGCGCTGAACACGCCAACGTCCAACCCCATTCGGGAAGCTCCGCCAACATGGCAGTCTATTTCGCCTTCCTCAATCCAAACGATAAAATCCTCACCATGGACCTCTCACACGGGGGTCACCTCACCCATGGAAATGCCGCGAACTTCTCCGGAATCTTTTACGATGTCATTCATTATGGCGTGCGCCAGGATGATGAGCGCATCGATTACGACCAGCTTGCGGAAATGGCCCGCGAACACAAACCCAAAATGATCACAGTGGGAGCCAGTGCTTACCCCAGACAAATTGATTTTGCCAGAATGGGAGAGATCGCCCGCGAGATCGGCGCTTTGCTGCTGGCGGACATTGCCCACATTGCCGGACTGGTGGCGGCAGGAGAACATCCCTCGCCAATCCATCACGCAGACTTCGTCACCACGACCACCCACAAGACCCTTCGCGGCCCGCGCGGAGGATTGATCCTCTGCCGCAAGGAATACGCCAAAGCCATCGATTCAAAGGTTTTCCCGGGAATACAGGGTGGACCTCTGGAACACGTGATCGCAGCCAAAGCCGTATGCTTTCATGAGGCGGCTCAGACTTCCTTCCGCGAATACCAGGCTCAGGTGCGGAAAAACGCCTCCGCGCTGGCCAGCGGTCTTCAGAAAAATGGTTTCAGATTGGTCAGCGGTGGAACAGACAACCACCTTCTCCTCGTCGACGTGAATCAAAAAGGCCTCACAGGAAAAGACTGCCAGATCGCTCTGGATATGGCGGGTATCACCCTCAATAAAAATACCATCCCTTTCGAAACCCTCTCCCCGTTCAAGGCCAGTGGTATCCGTATCGGCTCCCCGGCAGTGACAACCCGCGGCATGAAAGAACACGAGATGTTTGCCATTGCCGACATGATTTCCGAGGTGCTCGCGGATATTAAGAACGCGCAGGTTCAATCGGAGGTTCTCAAGCGTGTCCACGACCTGACATACAAATTCCCATTACCTTATTGATTGACATTCTGGGATAAGTTTCCCATAAAAACATAGAACTGCTGGTTCCAACCACTCACTGACAGCAAGGTACCCCCCATCAAGGCGTGAAACCTCTGCTCCGTGCGTCCATTCCATACCTAAAAATGCCGAAAACTACGACTAAGACAGTTAAACGCAAAACTGTTACCAAAAAATCTGCCTCAAAAACTCCTGTTGAGGACCATGACGAGGAATTGCCACTTAAGTCATCCAAGGCATTCTCGAATTCCACTTCGGGCACCACCCCACCAGCTGCTTCAAAGAAAGCTGCACGCAAAAAAACCGCCCGGAAATCACGTGACGACAGCGATATGCTGCCACTTGAGAACCACGATGATGCGAAGCACGAAACCAAAGTGGATGAGCCTGCTGCCTCGCCTGTCCTCGCTCAATCCTTGCCCTCCGAAGACCCTGAGGAAATCGAGAAGGCGCAGCAAATGGAGCCAACGGATCTTGGAGATCCCCGCACTGTCAATATCTCAGCCCTCCAGAGCATGGGGATCACTGAGCTCAATGAAATTGCCAAAGACCTCGGCATCCAGAACTTCGGCACCATGAAAAAACACGAGGTGATCTTTGCGATCCTTCAGAAAAATGCCGAACGCAAGGGCACCTTGTTCGCCGAAGGTGTGCTGGAAATTCTGCCTGAGGGCTTTGGATTTCTCCGCTCACAAAGCTTTAACTACCTGCCTTGTCCGGAGGATGTCTACGTCTCCCCCTCGCAGATCCGCCGATTTGATCTGCAAACTGGGGACCTGGTGGCCGGGCAGATTCGCCCCCCAAAAGAGAAGGAGCGGTTTTTTGCCCTTCTCAAGGTTGAGGCCGTCGATAAAGAGGACCCGGAGAAAGCCAAAGACAAGACTCATTTTGACAACCTCACCCCACTCTTCCCCAACGAGAGATTTCTGTTGGAAACGGGTCCAGGAGATCTTTCAGCGAGAGTCCTCGACCTCGTGTGTCCCATCGGGAAAGGAACCCGCGGGTTGATTGTGGCCCCACCACGCACAGGGAAAACTGTTCTCATGCAGAACCTGGCTAATTCCATCGTTAAAAACAGCCCGGATTGTTATCTCTTTATCCTCCTCATCGACGAACGACCCGAGGAAGTCACCGATATGGAGCGCACCTGTAAACCTGCTGAGGTGGTCAGCTCGACGTTCGACGAACCGCCCGAAAGACACATCCAGGTCGCCGAAATGGTCATCGAAAAAGCGAAACGCATGGTGGAACATAAAAAGGATGTCATCATCCTTCTGGATTCGATCACCCGACTCGCCCGCGCATACAACACCGTTCAACCTCACTCGGGAAAATCCTCTCCGGAGGTGTGGACGCCAATGCCTTACATAAACCAAAAAGATTCTTTGGTGCCGCTCGAAATATCGAAGAAGGCGGATCACTGACCATTATTGCCACCGCACTGATAGATACAGGCTCCCGGATGGATGAGGTGATATTCGAGGAATTCAAAGGAACAGGAAATATGGAAGTGCACCTGGATCGCTCTCTGGTGGATCGCCGTATCTTCCCATCCATCAATGTGGAACACTCAGGAACACGCAAAGAGGAACTCCTCTATCATCCAGATGAATATGATAAGGTGGTCATCCTGAGACGCGCATTAACCGGTGTCCCCGCCGTCGAATCCATGGAACTCCTCCTGAATAAACTGAAACGCACCCGCAATAATATAGAATTCCTCCTCAGCCTCGGAAAATAAGCTCGGAAAATAAGCCCGGAAAATTATTATTCTATTTAAAAAATATATGCCGGATTCCTTTCCGGCATATATTTTTTTCACATGCCTGCATCGCCATGCGATGAAGACGGGATGGAAATGGGGTTCATTCGATCTGCAACCGGAAGTATTCCTGATCCAGACCAAGCGGGATTTCAAGTGAGAACATTTGCCCATCCCCTATCACTTGCTGGAGATCCACAAACGGCGAAACGCCATCCATGACACCAGCCTTCTGAATGGTGTAGGTCGAACCGGCACTGGTTTGAAAACTTAATTCCCCCATGTTTGAGCTGATTTTCACAAAACTGATTCCTGGCGCACCACCCCCATCATCTTCACACACAACCTGAACGGTCACATCCATCGGAAGAATTTGTGGTGATAAACTGCCTTCCGTAAACCCACTCAGTCCACCATGCGTCCCGGTGGACCATCCATCCTCCAGGTCAATAATGTCAACATCTGCCATACTGACTGGTTGCGGTGAGAATAATGTAATCGGGGATGGGGTGTAGGTGATACAGTCTGGAAACCGTCCGTCCACAGGAAGTTCAATGATCTCCATCCGATAATCTGAGGTCAGTGCATTCAATATTTCCCCCGCGATAACATGAGATACCGCTGAGAATCCTCTGGG
>JAJOIW010000096.1 GCA_021209225.1 Verrucomicrobiota bacterium | reverse complement strand
ATCCCCGAGGCCGCCGAATATAAAAAAATCGCGCCGGCTGATATTTCTTGTGCGGCCCGCCTATTCATTTCCATGAATCCTGATTTGTCTGTGTCCAGTTTCATCCTAATCTAATTTCGGTGGATGAATTCATCCAGGTTGAGGAGGGTTCGTGCGACCATGGACCAGGCAGCCGCATGGATGGCCTGATCTCCGGTTGCACCGGAAAATTGCTCCGCCATATCCGGCAGCTGACGGAATATCTGATACGATTGGTCGAGCAGATTCATCATCACTGGCAATTCCTCACCCGCATCCACCGGTCTCGATAAAGCTGACTGAAAGGCAAAATCCAAGGTATCCACCTGGCCCTTATCCCGGGCATAGTGGGCAAGCCTGATGCCGAAGTGGCGGGCGGCATCAACAAACACCTCGTTGTGAAGCGTGGTCAATGCCTGAAGAGGCGTGTTGGACACCATCCTGAAACTCGACGTCGCATTGGAATCCGGGCAATCAAACACCATGAGATTCGGGTGCGGGGCCGTCCGTTTAAAAAAGGTGTACATGCCCCTGCGGAATTGCAGCCCTCCCTGAGAAGTGGTCCACCGGAAGTTGTTGGCGTAACTTTGAGCGGCGACATCCGAAGCCAGAGGAGGGAACACACTGGGGCCACCAACCCGGCGATCCAATACCCCGGCCACATCCAGATGCACATCCGAAATGATCTCCGCCTCCAATCGACGGCGGTTCTGTCGGAAAATATGGATATTCATCGGGTCATGGGCTTCATATTCGGGTCGGTGATGTGCGGACTGCCGATAGGACTGGGAGGACACTATCAGGCGGATCATATGCTTTCGACTCCATCCGGAATGCAGAAATTCCTGTGCCAGCCAGTCCAGCAATTGTGGATGGCTGGGTTGCTCACCCCGGACTCCCCAGTCATCTGCGGTTGAAACCAGTCCCCGGCCGAAAAGTTTTTCCCAGATTGCATTGACCAGCACCCGGCGTGGCAATGGGTTCTCAGGCGCCACCAGCCAGTCCGCAAGCTGGGCCCGATTCCATGGAGTGCCAGCACCCGATTCAAGTGAGTGAATGGCCGCAGGAAATCCGGGAGCCAAAGGCCCCAACTCAATATCCGGTTGTAAAAAATCCCCCCGATGAAACAGATGGGTAGGCTTCCAAGCGTCCTGAGTTGCCAGCCCCATAACGGGCGTCGATACAACGGCCGATCCATGAGCGTCTCCATCCAGAGGTACTTTTTCATTCCTTTCCACGTCATTGTTGAAAAAGGCAAAAAGTGAATAAAAGTCCTTCTGGCTTATGGGGTCATAGGGATGGTCATGACATTGAGCACAACCGACAGTCAACCCCAACCAGATAGTGCCTGTTGTGTTGACACGATCAATGATGCGTTTGGTCCGGTCCTCTTCCGGGTCAACCCCTCCTTCGGTATTGAAAAGTGTCTGGCGATGGAATGCCGAAGCCACAAGCATCTCAGGATTTTTTTGCGAAGGCGGAGCCAGGTCATGAAGAATGTCACCTGCCATTTGCCAACGGGTAAAATCATTCATTGGCAAGTCCTCATTGATGGCTCGGATGACCCAGTCCCGGTAGCGCCAGGCCGCCGGGCGTGCCCCATCTTTTTCATATCCATCTGAATCCGCATACCGGGCCTGATCCAGCCAATGACGCCCCCATCGTTCACCAAAATGCGGGGACGCTAGAAGCTTGTCGACCAGAGATTCATAGGCATGGGGGGATGGATCGACCACAAATGCCTGCACCTCCTCAGGGGACGGAAGCAATCCGATGATATCCAAATAGAGTCTCCGGATCAGAACCTCCCTGGGAGCTTCCGGAGAAGGAGTCCATTCCAATTGATTCAACCGATGCCGGATAAATGAATCGATGGCAGACATCTTCCCATTGACAAGTTTATGCCGATCCCCTGCCTGCACGGGCAGGAAGCTCCAGTGCGTGGGCCAATCCGCTCCATCCTGGATCCATCGTTCAATCCCCTGGATTTCGCCGGGCATCAATGGCTCATCAGGCGGCATGCGATCGTCGGGATCGGTTGCCCGGATTCTACGAATGATCTCACTTGAAGCGGAATCTCCAGGAACTATCGCCCTGGCCCCAGATGGCAGCTCACCCTGAGCTGAAGTGGGAGTCAGGAAGCTCAGGCCCGCTTTTTTGTGCACCCCACCATGGCACCGGATACATTTTTCTGCCAGGATGGGTCGAATAGAATTCTCGAATGTATTGTCGGCCGATGAGGATATCCACAAGCCGGGGAGGCTGAACGAGGCGAGGATGAATGCGAGGCGCATGGCTCCCCAGCTCCGGACCGGCCGGGTGGTGGAATGGGATAGCGTGAACTGGCAGTCGGTTGGCATTGCCGGTGAGTGGTTCAATTTGATTTTCGAGGGGTGATTGGCCATTCCACCACTCCGACGCGATCGGCCCACGTTTTCCAGAGATGAACCATGGCTTGCAGTTTTTCCGGCATGGTGCCAGCGAGGTTATGGAGTTCTGTCCGATCGGTGGGGATATGGTAGAGTTCCCAGGCACGAGGTTGGTTGCGCTGATATGTGGAAACGATTTTCCAATCGCCATGCCTGAGTGCCAGATTTCCATGGTGTTCAAATCCGAATGGATTGGTGCGGATGAGCCTGGCTCCGCGCAGGGCAGGCAGCAGGCTCAATCCTTCCCTGGGTGAGATCGGGTGGCCCTTGAATTCTTTGGGATAGGCAACCCCAGCGGCATCCAGGAGGGTGGGCATGATGTCAATGAGGTGCGCAGGATCATGAACCAGTTGTCCATTCCGGGTGGTGGGAATCTCCTTTGGCCAGTGCACGACGAGGGGTGAGCTGATCCCTCCCTCCAATCCATCGTGTTTGTATCCCCGGAATGGGGTATTGGACACATTGGCCCATCCCATTCCATAGGCCGTATAAGTATCCTCCGCTCCCGGCATGACATCCGGGCCAGTCCCAACCGGTCTGCCATCCCGGGTCTGCATGGGTGGCCAGATCTGAGTCTGTAATCCATCGCGTCCCAGAGGTGGGAATTGGAGGCCCTGGATTGTGCCGGCATTGGATTGTCGTCCCATATTCTCCGCACAACCCCCGTTATCCTGCAGGTAAATGAAGAGAGTGTTGTCGAGTTGGCCCCGGTTTTTCAGTGCCTGAACAATGCGCCCGATACCGAGGTCCATGCGCTCAACCATGGCGGCATAGACCTGCATATTGCGGGATTCCCATTCCTGATTGGGGGTCGACGCCCAGTTTTTTGCTCCTGGAGAAAGTGTCCATCTGCTGTCGATGACCCCGGATTCAATGCCACGCCGGTATCTTTCATTCCGCATATCTTCAAAGCCGGATTGGTATGTATGGGAATAATGCGCAATCTCCTCCTCCAGCGCGTGCATGGGCCAATGAGCGGCAGTGTATGCGGTGTAGAGAAAAAAGGGAGAATCCGGATGATCGG
Source organism: Verrucomicrobiota bacterium (assembly GCA_021209225.1). Lineage (GTDB taxonomy): Bacteria > Verrucomicrobiota > Verrucomicrobiia > Limisphaerales > JAJOIW01 > JAJOIW01. The sequence goes on along the minus strand of JAJOIW010000096.1, from coordinate 5,865 downwards.
AAATATGGTCGGAAAGAAAAGCCAGTGCGTTATCCGTGATGGCATCTGTGTAATAGAATCTGTCGGGTTGGTATACAGGATCATTTTCAGGAGTGATATACTGATTGTCGCGGCAGAGGGTGGCCGGATCAAAAAAGCTCCCCGCACCGATGATGGTGCCATAAAAGCGGTCAAACCCTCTTTGCAGAGGCCAGTTGTGACGTGGACCATCCGGTGCTGATGGCGGGTCACATGCCATTTTCCCGAGATATAGTTTTTATATCCCCCGGATTTCAGGGCTTCGGCGAGGGTGACGCAGTGAGCATTCAGATCTCCCCGATAAGCGTCATATCCCAGGTCCTCGGTCATCAGACCAATTCCAGCCTGATGTGAATAGAGGCCGGTGAGAAGGGATGCCCGGGTCGGGCAACATCTGGAAGTATTGTAGAATTGGGTGAACCGAAGTCCATGCTGGGCGAGTTCGTCGAGGTGGGGCGTTCTGATTTCGCTGCCATAACACCCGATATCGCTGTAGCCCATGTCATCGGCCATCACGAGAACAATGTTCGCCCGCTCGCCAGCCCCATGGATGGCACCGGGATGGAACATCCACACGGACAGGAGAATGACTGGAAACCATCTGGTCTTCAGCAGTGGTGATGTGAGCATGCCCGAGAATCGCAGAATCGTGACCAGCTCACAAGCACAGAGACAACGCTGAGAACGCCCCAGAAATGCCGGCTCAGATCTCAATTCCCCTGCTTGACGCCTGAGTGGGCATTGACCATGATCGGGACATGAAATTCACCCGATCGGCAATAGCATGGCTTGTCCTGACAGCTTCATTCCTCTGCGCGGAAGTTCCCACCAGCCCACTGGATATTCCCCAGCCACACCAATCGGGATCGGCCGACCATGGAGCCGGTGAATTCCACCTCGCTCAGGCCCCCATTCCCCAATCCCTGATACTCAAAAAGGGAGATCGACTCGCGATCATCGGCGACTCCATCACCGAGCAGAAAATGTACTCCCGCATTATTGAAACCTACCTGACTGCCTGCACTCCTGAATTGGAGATCACAGCCAGACAATTCGGATGGAGCGGTGAGACCGCTGAAGGATTTTTGCGGCGGATGGAGAGCGATTGCCTGAGATTTGCTCCGACTATTGCCACATTGTGTTACGGGATGAATGACCATCGCTATCGAACCTACACCACTGAAAACGCCGAATGGTATGCCCGGAACTACCGGGACGTGGTCCGCGGACTGAAAAGTGCGGGAGCCCGCGTAATCCTGGGTTCACCTGGATGCGTCGGGAAAGTGCCCACCTGGACCAATTCGGATACCTACAGCCTGGCACAGCTCAATGCCAATCTGGCAACCCTGCGCAACGTGGACATCCAGATTGCTCAGGAGGAGGGCGTTGGATTTGCCGATGTATTCTGGCCCATGCTCAAGGCGGATAAACTGGCCCGTGAGAAGTATGGGAACGATTACGCGGTTCCGGGAAAAGATGGGGTCCACCCCGACTGGTCCGGGCAACTGGTCATGGCCTATTCGTTCCTGAAAGCGATGGGACTTCCCAGCCGCCTCGCCAATATCCGCGTCAACCTCAGAAAAAATACGGCATCGGCATCGCCCGGACACGAAATCCTGTCCCAGGACAATGGACTGATCACAATCAGGAGCCAGAAGTACCCATTCTGCCTGACGGGCCCCTTGGACAAAGACAACTCAATGCGTTCGGGAGCCACACTGGTTCCATTTTTTGAGGATCTCAATCAGTTCCGGCTGGTTGTCCGCGGAGGAACCGCGGCAACTTATACCGTCACCTGGGGGGAAAAATCCCGCCTATACACCAGTGATCAGCTGCTGCAGGGCATCAACCTGGCGGAGGACTTTGAAATAAATCCATTCTCAGAACCATTCAAGGCCATCGACGAAGCCGTCGCGGCCAAACAGAATTACGAAACCCGACAGATCAAGCAGATGTTTCACAGTCAGGAATTTCAGGCCGACCCGGACGCGGTGGTGGCTCTCACAGAAAAGGTCCGCACCCCACTCGCCGAAAAAATTGCCTCACGGATCCAACCAGTGGAACATCAGATCCGGATTCAACCCGCCAATTAATCCAATCCACAATGAGGAATCATATGAAGTATGCCATTGGTTCAGCCAGCCTGATATGGATGATTGGGGTCGCATTCGCGCCCTGCACCCAGGCCATTCCCGCACCCGCGGAAATCATCCGGATCTGGCCAGGCCAGGCGCCGGATGAACCAGGAAATATCGGGGAGGAACGCGACACCACAACCCCCGACGATCATCTGGTCGATGGGCGGAGTGTCATGCGGATAACGAATGTCACTTCGCCGGAACTCCACTACTATCCGGCACCCGGGGCTTCAGCAAATGGAACCTCCGTCATCATTTATCCGGGTGGAGGATATCATGTTCTGGCGTGGGACCTCGAAGGCACAGAAGTCGCTGAATGGCTCAATTCCCTGGGCGTCAGTGCCTGGGTGCTCAAATACAGAGTCCCCAAAAGACAGGATGCCATGGTCTGGAAACACGCCTTCCAGGATGCCCAGAGAGCCGTAAGCCTCGTGCGCTCAGAAGCTGAGAACCACCAGTTGAATCCCGACCGCATCGGTGTGCTGGGGTTTTCTGCCGGTGGCAACCTCGCATTCCTGAGCTCCGCCTACAACGGCAAAAGACTTTATCCCCCGAAGGATGCGGTGGACAGTTTCTCTTGGCGTCCGGATTTTGCCGTGCTGATATACCCGGCATGGCTGGCTGCGGAGGACAACATCAACCTGGCACCTCAATTCTCTGTCACCGGAAGCACACCCCCCATGTTTTTCGCTCATGCCGCCAATGACCCGGTCACGCCCTTCGGCAGTATCGCTGCCTTCTCGGCTTTGAAAAAAGCGGATATTCCCGCTGAGATCCACATTTTCCCCGATGGTGGCCACGGTTATGGAATGCGCCGGACCAATCAGCCGGTGACCCATTGGCCAGAACTCTGTGCCGAATGGATGCGGCAATCCGGATGGCTCAAAAAGTCACCCGCACATCTCGATGAGGCGGCGTCAGCCATCTTTGATGCGATGCAGGGCGATGCCTTGATGCCCGCGCTGGCACGCGATTACCCGGGAACAACGCTGGATGATGCCTACCAGATTCAGAAAAAGGTGGTGGAGAGAATTGTGAAGAATGGCAAACCGGTTTTTGGCTACAAGGGGGGAGCCGTGTCGGCGTCAGCCAGGAAAAAAATGGGGCTGACCGATCCACTGTCAGCTGTGCTTTTTCAGGAGGGATATCTGGATGCAGGAAACAAACCGACCATCCAGCTCTCAAGCATACCCCATCTCAAAATTGAGACGGAGGTTGGTTTCCTGATCGGCGAGACAATCCAGTCACATTTGAACGATGTGAAGGCGTTGAAGAGACGGGTGGATGCGATCGTCCCGATCATTGAACTGCCCGGTGGCCGGGGCATGAATTCAGCGGGGATGCCGGTGATCGATATGATCGCCAGAAACGCGGGATCGGCTGCTTTTATTGTCGGGCCGGAGGCTGACCCGCAATCCATGGATCCGGACAAGGTGTTTATCGAACTGACCCATAACGGGTCTGTGGTCAACGTGGCGCGTGGGGATGAAGCCGATGGTGGGCAATGGCTCAATCTGCTGCATCAGGTCAATCATGCTGTGGCGCAGGGATACACTATCCGGCCGGGCAATGTGATCATCACCGGGGCACTCGGTCGGGTCATCGACGCTGAAGCGGGCGACTACTCGGCCAGCTTCGGATCCCTCGGATCGATCCATTTTTCCATTGTGCGATAACCCATCACCAGCCATATGCCGGCATTCATCCACATGAGCCAGTTGAGATCCCTGACATTCATGGGATGGAACCTGATCCTTTTCGGGAAACTGGCATGGATCTGTGGCATGGCCTCGCAGGCCCAGTCGGAAATCGATTTCGAAAAATGGGTCCGACCGGTTCTTGTGGACCGATGTGGGGTTTGCCACTCGGAGGAGCGAACTGAAGCTGGATTCCGGACCGACTCACTGCCTGGGTTTTCCACCAATTCAAAGGAGGCATTGGACCGGTTTCCCAAGTTTATGTTGAGCCACCAGAAAGCTGGTGATCCACACGAACTTCCGCCCCAACACTATGACATGTTCAGGGACTGGATCAGCAAAGGAGCGATCTGGCCAGAGTCCAAAATTTCAGACAAATCCGGGGCAGATGCCCTGTGGGCGCTGCAGCCAATGGTTCGGGTGACTCCACCGGAGGTGAAGGATGCCGATTGGAATGCTCACCCCATCGACCAGTTTATTTATGATCGGCTGGAATCGGCCGGATTGAGTCCATCCCCGATGGCTGAGCCGCGGACATTGATTCGAAGGCTGTATCAGGACCTGGTCGGGCTTCAGCCGGAATATGAAGTGGTTCGCGACCTCCAGCACAAGTGGGACGACACGGTATTGGCGCAGGTGATCGACCAGTTGTTAGCCAGCCCTGGCTATGGAGAACGCTGGGGACGACACTGGTTGGATGTCGCACGCTATTCCGATGCCAAGGGTATGTCGATTCCGGGGAGGTCCTTTACCCATTTGCATATGCTTACCGGGATTATGTTGTGAATGCCATGAACCGGGATGTCCCGTATGACCAGTTTATCCGCGACCAGATTGCCGCTGATCATTTCCAATCTCCCCCGCGCCCACAGGCATTGGCCGCCTTGGGGTTCCTCACAATCGGGCATAGATTCAATTTTTTCTGGGACGAGGTCATGGACGACCGGATAGATGTCATTTCCCGGGGATTTCTGGGGCTCACTGCCTCGTGTGCCCGCTGCCATGACCACAAATTTGACCCAATCTCCACAGAAAATTATTACTCCTTATTTGGCATAATGCGGAACTCTATCGAGCCGACACCGGATCAATTCCCGTCGGTGACGACAGACGTCAGCCACGAAATATCTCCAGCCCGAAAAGAAGCGATCGCCAAAGCAGCCGACGAGTACCATGCCTTGAGACAGAACCTCCACCAGAAAATGTCCCATGAGATGCGGCGGTGGGCTGGCGACTACCTGCATTACCTGGTACAGGTCGACTCAAATCATCGCACCCGACCGCAGCCCGATCAAAGGACGGAACGGGGATTGATTCGCGTCAAATCCGCATACGCTCAGGGCGGCGTTATCCGCTGGCAACAGTTCCTCGAAAATATATCTGAGGACCATGCCATCTTCGGACTGTGGGCCCGCCTCTGGAAACTCCCGAAGTCCGCCATCGCAAGTCAGTCCGGCCATGTCATCCACCAATGGGCCAAAGCTCCAGGCACATCACAAGTTCTGCTGCATCAGTCGCGCACATTTGAAAATGGCCTGAAGTCGATGGAGGACGTGGCTCAAATCTACGGGTCCGTTTTTGAGTCGGTTTGCGCGGAATGGGAGGACCTGAGAAAGGCGGATCCACAGGTTTCCCAATTGCCCAACCCGGATCGGGAATTGATTCGTGCCTTTCTATACGGACCAGAATCCCCCGGCACTTTCACAATCGATGATTCAGAAGATCTCTATACTTTGAATGAGAGTGTCGATGTCCGGAATGCTTTCGGCAAAATTGAGAAGGTGATATTAGAGGAATGGAAGGACATGCCGGTCCGCGCGATGGTTCTGAAGGACCGTCCAGAATCGGACTACATCCACCAGGTGATTTACCGCCGTGGCAACCGCCTCACACCTGGCGAAGTCGTGCCCAGAGAAATTCCCCCCATCATATCCGGAACACGGTCCATTCCGATTTCTCATGGATCCGGCAGGAAAGAATTGGCACAGGCGATTGCCTCACCTCAAAACCCC
>JAJOIW010000243.1 GCA_021209225.1 Verrucomicrobiota bacterium | reverse complement strand
CCCGCGGCAGGTGGGCAGCTGCCCGCTTCAGCACATCGGTGATCTGGTTGAAGTGCCAATCTGGATCGGATTGGGGCAAGGGGTCCCAGATGAATTCCTCGCTGAACAGGGGTTTTCCATCCTGGACAGCGGCGACTTTGCGGTCGCTGGCGCCGAGGTCAAAGCCGATGCGGCAGCCATGGAGGTGGCGGCCGAGTGGGCGGGAGGTTTCGATGTCCCGGAATTCCTGGTCGGAGGCTGTGATGGTGAAGGGGGAGAGGTAGATGCGATCGCCCATCATGTTCTGGTCAAAAATGCCACAGGGGTGGTGGGAGAAGTGGTGTTTGAGCGGATGGGTGACGGAATCCGGGCCGCGCAAAGCGACCTGGTGTCCGCCGCGGGACCAGAGCAGGAATTTGAGGATGCGTTCGGCGACGCGAAAGTTCCACTGGGCAGCTGGATGATGATCGGGAACCAGGGGGAGGGTGAAAGTGGTGACCGACTCAGGCGATCTGAGCAGGGCGATTTTCAGGGTAATTGGGGACGAAATGGATTGGCAGAGAGACGTCCATTGCTGCCAGCAGAGGATGGCAGGGAGAAAATCCGGGTCGAGCTCCGGCCGATGCTGAGGTGAATTCCAGAATCCATTCATGTTCCAAGTCCATATATCTGCCACAGAATTGGATTTTTCCGCACTCAAAAAATGATCGGATTCTGGATGATGAGTGACAGCGGTGGGAAATGAGAATGAGCCTACTTTGACATTTCCATGAGCGACGGGTTTGATACCATCCACTGAGTGCGAAAACAAATGACTCTCAAGCGACCGATTTCACTGAGTGGGATTGGGCTTCACAGCGGAAAAGAAGTGGAGATGACCTTTCGTCCTGCCGAAGCGGGGAGTGGGATCCGGTTTCGTCGGCTGGATGTGGATGGCCGGCCTGAGGTGCCGGCATTGGTTCAGTATGTGAGTCAGACCAATCGCTCCACGACGTTGACATGTGGGGGCTGGAGTGTGCACACCGTCGAGCATGTGCTGGCCACCCTGGCGGGATATGGGATTGACAATCTGGTCATTGAATTGGGGGCTTCGGAGCCACCGATAGCGGATGGCAGTTCGAAGATATATTGCCGGATGGTGGAGGAGGCTGGCCTTCTGGAACAGGCATCCTGGATTGAGGCATTTGCGATTCCCGAGGTCATGGAGTTGTCCTCCGATGGATCGCTCATGGTGGCATTGCCCTTTGAGGGACTGAAAATCACCTGCACCAGCACCGATGCCAAAGGGAGATTCACTCAGTTTGAATCCATGGAAATCACGCGCGAAACCTGGGTGCGGGAGCTTTCATTGGCGCGGACATTCTGTTTTTTTGAAGAGTTGGAACAATTGTTCCAGCATGGACTGATTCAGGGCGGCAGTTTGCAGAATGCGGTTGTGATCCGGGAGGATGCCATACTGACGACCGAGCCGATGCGCTACCCCAATGAATTTGTCCGGCATAAAATGTTGGACATTCTTGGTGATTTATCGCTTGTTGGTCGGCCATTGAATGGGCATTTTATAGCGGTCAAACCCGGTCACTCGGCAAATTGTCAAATGGCGCAGCGAATTGCCGCGCAGTTGGAGCGTGATGCCCTGGTTTGCGAATCAACCCAAAAAATTAAGTGATTGAGCCTAGAGAAGAAGACGGACCGATGCCTGAGACTCAGATAGAATCACAGAATGGAACATCGTCCCTATTGATGGACAAGATGGATATTGCGAAGGTATTGGGATGTTTGCCGCATCGGTATCCCATGCTGATGGTGGACAGGGTTGTGGACATGTCTCCCCAGCGTATTGTGGCCATCAAGAATGTCACCTACAATGAAGGATTTTTTCAGGGTCACTTTCCGGGAGCTCCGGTGATGCCTGGTGTGTTGCAACTGGAGGCCATGGCCCAGGTGGGCGGCATCCTGACCTCTGTGATTTGCGAACTTCCAGGGGCATTGGCGTATTTCATGTCGGCGGACAAGGTGAAGTTCCGCAAGCCGGTCATTCCCGGGGACCAGCTCAGGATCGTCTTTGAATTGGTGCGCCTGAAAGGCCGGATAGCCAAAGGGGCTGGAAAGTGTTTCGTG
>JAJOIW010000032.1 GCA_021209225.1 Verrucomicrobiota bacterium | reverse complement strand
CCGTCCTGGATGGACCTTTTTCCCTGGCGGATTCGGAGAGTCGTGGCCGTCTCAGGATGTTCCAATCCCTGACCGCTCACGAAAACTCCAGCTTCCATCATAGCCTGGTAATACGCTCCGTATGCCGCCATGTTCCTGGAATGTTCCTTCGCGTCCTTCCGCAGTGCCATATCCTCCGGACCTTCATTTATCAATAATGCATATTTCATTTTGAATTCCTCGTTTCTCTCATCCAAGTGAGAGGTTCATTGAACTGACGAACCAGTAATGAGCATTTCGACAATATATTAAAAATTTACAATATTTATCTATTTTCTCCCTTTCACCTCACCTGAAGCTGGTTCAATCACCAGAAGTTTTCTGATGGGATAAAATAAATGTGTAACCTGGGTGAACGGGGAACAGTCTATGCCCGCAGGATGAAAATATGGACGGCTCGATGGTATTTCAGTGATGTGGCCATGCGCTGCACGTCATCTCGAGGAAAAAAGCTGGGATTTTGAAGAATCTGAACATGAACCAATATATCAACCAAGTGGTTCCAATGATATTGGAACTGGATTCCGGGAGAAGGCGCCCGATAAGTTCCAACAATATTGTCTATTTTGCCCAGGACAAAGGATCTCCGGGGTTCATGATCGAAGAACATCACCCCAACGAAATCGACCTTCAGAATATCACGCTTCTCAACAATGCTGTGTGCCTCAGCCTGGACGGCCAGGCACATGTGGATTGGAGCCAGGGAATCAACCGTATCCAGAAAAACATCCGTCCGGGCCAGATCAGTATCCTGGTCGCCAACGACCCGCATTCAGTGCGATTCAAGTCCACCGGGAGAGTTCTGGTCATCAGTCTGGACGAGAAGCTTTTGTCCTATGTTGCCCTTGAGCAGGGGTATTCGGGTGAAATGCAGCCGCGCTGGACGCTTGGAACTGAGGACGCCTTTATCCGTGAACTCATGATTGAGGTCCTGCATGAATACACCACTTCCGAAGAACACAATTTTGCTTATATCGAATCCCTTGTGACAGCGCTCGCGGCCCATGTCATCCGGCGGTATTCGCATGATCGACTGCGCGCCACCAATCCATCCCAGGGCCTGGGACCAGCCATCCTGAAAAAAACCGTCCACTTCATCCACGAGCATCTCAGCGAGGATATATCGATCACCCGATTGGCAGGAGAAGTCGAGTTGAGCACGGCACATTTCGCACGCATGTTTAAAAACTCCACAGGCTTGAGCCCACATCAATACGTTTTGCTCTGCCGTATCAATCGATCGAAACAACTGCTGATGGATCGGAAACTGACATTGGCTGAAATTGCCGCTAAAACAGGTTTTTGTGATCAAAGCCATTTCACCAGGTCCTTTCAGAAATTAGTCCATACCACTCCGTCGTCGTATGCCAGGAGTTTTCGCCGTGCAGGCATGAATGGGGCAGAAATCGCTCTGGAAACCAATATTTGCTCATAGATATACCAATTCCCTCAGGTCCATACGGGACAATTCGTGATTTTTCAGTCAGAGTGAAACCAATCCTATAAACAATGAAATTGATGAATCTTATAAATATTCCCCGGTCACCGGGACGTCGACTGATGGCATGGTTGGGAATCATGGCGTTGGTGGCGCATGCGGCCACAACTCAAGTCAGCTCCCAACCTGGGACAAATAATAATCGCCCGCCCCAGGTGACATCTCCTGAAGTCCTGGAGTCTGGTGGGGTCACATTCCGGATTTATGCGGCATCCGCACAATCGGTGCAATTGATCTCCGGCGATATGCCGGGCACCGGGCGGGGATTAGCCATGACAGCTGGCGAGGATAAGGTCTGGACCATTGCTCTGCCTGATGCCAAACCGGGCACTTACCGCTATCAGTTTAATGTGGATGGATTGACGGTGCTGGATCCCAGAAATCCACTGACGAGTGAATCGAACGACAATTCCTGGAGTCTGGTTCATCTTCCCGGGAATAAATTCAGTGACACCTTGAACCATCCACATGGAGCCGTCAGTGAGATCAGTTATTTTTCCACTGTTCTGGGGAGACACCGGCGTATGCACGTTTATACCCCTCCGGGCTATGAATCCTCCACGGCGGAATACCCGATTTTCTATTTACTGCACGGCGCCTCTGACAGTGATGATTCGTGGACGACTGTCGGGCGTGCCGGATTCATCCTCGATAACCTGCTGGCTGATGGGAAAATCAAACCCATGATTGTTGCCATGCCTGCTGGCCATACGGCCTCGTACCGCTGGGGAAGCCCTTTCAGCAACGACTTTGAAAAAGAGTTTGCCGCGGACATTCTTCCCGCAGTGGAAAAGCGATACCGGGTCAAGGCAACCCCGGAAAACCGGGCCATTGCCGGTCTGTCCATGGGTGGAGCCCAGACAATCAATATTGCCTTTGATCATCCGGACTGGTTCAGACACATTGGAGTTTTCAGCTCCGGAATTTTTGGTATCAACCGGCCGAATCCCAACCAGCCAGGTTGGGTGGAATCCCATCAATCCGTTCTGGCCGATGCTCAACTCAAGCAGAAGATCAAGTTGTTATGGTTTGCCACAGGGGATGAGGATTTCCTGCTGGAGACAACGAGAGCCACTGTTGACATGTTCAAAACACATGAATTTCCTGTCACCTATCGCGAGACAGAAGGCGGCCATACCTGGATCAAATGGCGGGACTATCTGAATGAATTTGCCCCACTCCTGTTCCAGTGATTCTCTGAAAACTATTCTCAGTCGAAAAAAACCCATTCCGACGGAATGGGTTTTTTATTCAAGTGAGTGGGTGGGATCATCTGGGCCGTTTATCTCCAACAGTGAGAATAATGACGACCCGGGGTTCTCCATCGGAGCCAATGATGATATTCTGGGGAGTCCGGATATTGATGGGTTGGCTCTTGAGTATTTTCCGGGTCTTGGCATCAACTATCCGCACCGAGACCTGATTGGCATTGACCAGTTCCAGTTCGAGAGTCACCTCAGAACTCAGGAGGACCCTTTCAGTTTTCCTCTCCTGTAATGTCACTGGTTTGCGGGCGAGGTGATTGATTTCAAAGACATGGTCTTTTTTAGCCATGGCTTTCACCTTGTCAGCTGTTGGTCCATTCAATCGGGTTCCTTGTGGTGGTGGCTTGAGATCATTCTGAGCCAGTACTAATTGGGGAAACAACTGAATACTGCTCTGCGCCTGTATCTGCCCGATTCCTGCACTGACAATGATACCCAGAATCATCAATGTGCTCAGAATCGTCCGCCGGGTGGGATGTGTTTTCAACTTCATAACCAAATTTTTATCCATTCTCGTCTCCGGGCACGCCAACCTGTCATTGGAGCCATTTTTCAATCCAGGGCCCCATTCAGAAAGGATGGATCATCAATGAAATAAACAGCCACCCCGGATTGTGTATCAATCAGGGCTGAGGAGACCTGGACTTCTGTGTATATGGGATTGTTCTCCAATTGGTGACCAATGAAAAGGCAAATGATCACACCCAGTGCCGCCGGCAGAAATACCGGCCCGAAAATCCGTGAAACCCACGACTTCCATCCGATTCCCGACCATGCAGCCTGACGAACCTGGATGCGTGGCACCAAGGACTTTTCAATCTGGGACCAATAAAACTCCGGACTCTCCGGGCATTTTCTGGTTGGCTCACCCGCCTCAGCCACCAGCTGCCTGATGCCGGAAAGTTCGCGATGGATCGACTGTAATGGACTCGAGGATTCCAGAGTCTGATTGAGTGCCGCCATCTGAGAGACTGGCGTCTCACCATCCACCATGGCCTGAACTTTCATCACCTGATCCAGCTCCAGATAAACTGTGGATGGCTGAGATTCCTTGCTGAACATCTCACGAAAGCCCTGAATGTACACCGGATCACTCACGGGACATGGCCGCGTCAGCTCACCAGCTTGCTTCAAATACGATTTCATGCGCCACAAGGCATCACGCTCAGCGAGCATCTCCTCCCTGGTCATCACCCCGGACTCCATCGCCTGTGATTGGACCCATGCGGACTCCCCATCTTCCCGGGCGTGTATCGCTAATAAAATCTTTTCATTCATCGAAAATTAATTCCTGTCATTCATACTGTGTCATGCTGAGTATTCGCGCCGGAAGCCACTTAATAATGTGGCTAATCGACGCCGGGCATAAAATAACCGGGACATAACCGTCCCAATAGAGCAGCCCATCGCTTCGGCTACTTCTTTATACTCCATTCCTTCAAATTCATGGAGAACGATAACCGTGCGATGCACCTCGGAAAGCTGTGCCAAGGCTTCATCCACACGCTGGCGCAATTCCGTGCGTTCCATTCCGGAGGTTGGATTGAATTCCATGACCGGAATCTTCCGCTCGACGCCTCCGGATTCATCCAGTTCGTCGATCGACTCGGCGGAGAAACGTTTTCGTTTACGGATCTCGTCCAGACAGAGATTGATGGTGATGCGAGTGAGCCAGGTCGTGAATGAAGAATCCCCCTTGAATTGGTCCAGTTTCTGCCAGGCTCGAATCCAGGCCAGTTGGGATAATTCCAAGGCACCGTCCTCATTTCGCATCATGCTGAATGCGCGGGCATATATTTTGTCTTTGTGCCGACGGACGAGCTCTTCAAAGGAATCCATGGATCCATTTTTCGATTGCTCGATCAGCAGTTCGTCCGGAGTTTCATCCACTTCTGATCCGTTCTGTGGGTTCGATATGATCTCAGACACAATTATTCAATTTTTTTGACCGGGATTAAGCCACCAGGAATGCACGGGCCATAGCTTCATGAATCAATCCGATGGGCAGGATATACAGGAATGTGCCGATATTGGAGAAAAAAAGCCACTCTGGAGTGGTCGGGTGGACGAGGAACTAAAGTTTTCCCTTGGTGGACGGGAGCTGGCCCTGGATTCTGGGATCCCGCTGGCATGCATGATCTACCGCACGCGCAAAGGATTTGAATAAGGCCTCGACGACATGATGGGGTTCTTCCCCGTAAAGCAATTCCAGATGGAGGTTGCATTTTGCCTCGTTGGCAAACCCCTGGAAAAACTCCCGCGCTAATCCAAAACGAAATCGGGAGGACATATCCTGGTTTCGATCCTCCCATGGAATGCATTTGAAGGAAAAGTCCTGAAGCCCGCGCCAGACTAAATACGGCCGGCCACTGAAATCGATGACGCAGCGTGCTAAGGTCTCATCCATGGGGACAAAGGCTTCTCCGGTGAGCGGGTTGCGTGGATCAAAGCCATTTCCGTAGCGCCGGATGCCGGACTTGTCCCCCAGAGCGGATAAAAAGGCCTGTCCGAGAACGATTCCGGTGTCTTCAACGGTGTGGTGCGCATCAATTTCGATGTCACCATCGCAGGATAATTCCAGGTTGATCGCGCTGTGCTTGGTGAATGCGGTCAACATGTGATCAAAAAATGGAACTCGGGTCGAAATGGATGACTGACCACTCCCATCAATATCCAGCTGGCAATGGATGCGGGTTTCCCGGGTTTCTCGATCAATGGATGCGCGTCGTGGACTCATAGGGGTGGAAAGAATATCCATACGGATCAATAACGAGGCACCTCAGGGTCGATTTCAAGTGACCAGCGGTCAATCCCGCCATCGAGATTGTAGACACTCTCGAAGCCCTGATCTTTGAGGAAGTTGACGACCCGGGCACTTCTTCCGCCGTGGTGGCAATAGACCACGAGCTTCTTCTGAAGAAAGGGTTCCAGTTCCACCAGCCTGGATGGGATCTCATTCATGGGAATCCACTCGGAGGGTTGAATGGATGCGAATTCGCGTTCATCGGGCTCTCTCACATCGAGCAGAACGAGATCGGAATCATGACCAACGTATCCGGATATTTCCTGCGGGCTCATCAGATTTGGATTATGTGGAGGATTGCGGATGGAAGTCAATGGTTCAGCCCAGACTGGCGAGGTAGCGTTCGCAATCGATGGCGGCGGCGCATCCCATTCCAGCGGCGGTTATAGCCTGGCGATAGACGCTGTCAGCACAGTCGCCGGCCACAAAAACGCCGGGGACACTGGTTTGCGATCCCTGAACCATTTTCACATACCCATGATCATCCATTTGTATCTGCCCCTGGAATACCTGTGTGTTGGGGACATGTCCGACAGCGATAAATACACCTGCACACTCCAGATCCTTTTCTGAATCGTCCTGATTATTGCGGAGTTTCACCCCGGTAACCAGTCCATCTCCATGAATGTCCACCACCTCGGAATTCCATATCATCTGGATTTTGGGATTATTGAGCACTCGTTCTGCCATGATCCTGGAAGCCCGCAATTCCCCGCGCCTGTGAACGAGGTGGACGATGGAGCCGAACCGCGTCAGATAGGACGCTTCCTCGCACGCACTATCTCCTCCCCCAACGACCACCAGTGGTTTCTGGCGGAAAATCGGGAGTGCTCCATCGCAGGTGGCACAATAAGTCACCCCCTTGTTTTCCAGACGGACCTCGTTTTCCAGCCCCAGTTTGCGGTGTCCAGCCCCACTGGCAATGATCAGGCTGCGTGCCTCCATGGGCTTGCCATCAACACTCAATTGAAATGGCGATGCGGACAAATCGACTTGATCCACAGCTCCGTATTCGATTGTTGCCCCGAACCTTTCTGCCTGCCCCTGGAGTCTTTGCATGAGTTCGATCCCATCAATTCCTTCGGGAAATCCGGGGAAATTTTCCACAACCGTGGTGGTGGTCAGCAAACCCAGTGGCATGCGTCCGCTCAAAACAACGGGCTTGAGATTTGCCCTGGCAGTATATATCGCAGCGGTTAATCCCGCGCAGCCGGAACCTATGATGACTACATCGTGCATGGGCGACCAAACTAGTCCCTCCAACGAAGACCTGCAAGAATTTGAAGTCTCAATCTGCCTCACCCATTTTGCATCCAGGGACATTTTATTCGGGAAATCGCCTCGCCTTTTTTTTTATCTCACGGCAATTTGGGCATTAATTATGGGTGGACCGCTAAAAGTGGCAGTGATTGGAACCGGAGCGCTGGGAAAGCACCATGCCCGGCTGTATGCTGATTTGGCAATTAAAGGAAAAGTCGATTTCATCGGAGTCTACGACATCGAACACTCGCGGGCAGTCCCGATTGCCCAGGAATATGCCGTCACGGCCTTCAAAAGCATCGACGCGATCGCCGAACGCAGTCAGGCCGTCAGCATCGTCACGCCAACAGCCACCCATTTTGAGGTGACAAAAAAGTGCCTGGAGTCGGGGTGTGACGTGCTGGTGGAGAAACCCATCGCCCCGACACTCGATCAGGCGCGTGAAATGGTGGAAATCGCCCAAAGGGAAAACCGGCTGCTCCAGGTTGGCCACGTTGAGCGGTTCAATCCTGTTTTCAGTTACATTGCCGATTACTCGAAAAACCCGCAGTTTATTGAAGCGCACCGGCTGTCGTCCTTTCCATCGAGGAGCACCGACATTGGAGTGGTGCTGGACCTGATGATTCACGACATCGACATCATTCTCGCCCTGGTCAAATCTCCCGTCCAATCCGTCGAGGCCACAGGCGTCCGGGTCCTCAGCGAACGGGAAGACATCGCCAACGCCCGCATCCGCTTTGAGAATGGTTGTATCGCCAACATCACCGCCTCACGCGTCTCCCCGGAACAATTGCGCAAAATCCGCGTCTTTTCCGGCTACCCGAATCAAAGTTATATCTCCCTCGATTACAAAAATCAGAAAGGCGAAATCTACCGGCTCGCCCGCGAAGGAGAAAAAGAAACCGGATTTTTAACCAAATTCTTCCAGGGAAAATCCCGGAGGATTGTCAGTCAGTTTGGCGGACGCAAGATCGTGCGCGAGCCGGTTCCCATAGCGGTTGATGAACCCTTGGCATTGGAATTATTGAGCTTTATTGAATGTGTGAATACCCGGATGAAACCCTTGGTCTCAGGCGAGGAAGCCACAGCAACCCTGAACCTCGCTCTGGAAATCACTCAGAAAATTGCCGCCAATTCCTCGATGAATCCATCCATCCTTGGCAATTGAACCATGAGCGGGTCCTGGGCTAGGTATCGATTTCTGATCATAGCTGGAGAAACAAGTGGCGATACTCTGGCGGCGGAGTTTGTTCACGCTGT
The DNA here is from genome assembly GCA_021209225.1 of Verrucomicrobiota bacterium. GTDB lineage: Bacteria > Verrucomicrobiota > Verrucomicrobiia > Limisphaerales > JAJOIW01 > JAJOIW01. The sequence continues at coordinate 1,308 of JAJOIW010000032.1, read as the reverse complement.
CAACCAGGCACTTCCCGATGGGGAGTCGGCTGAATGGTTTGGAGCCGGGGGACCCAGAATGCGGGATGCCGGAGTGGAATTGCTGCTGGATCTGACTCAGCACGCCGTGGTCGGCCTGCTTGAACCCATAAAAAGACTGGGATTTTTCAAACGCTTGATGGCGGACCTGACACGTGAAGCTGAGCTTTTCCGGCCAGACGCGGTAATCACAGTGGATTATTCCGGTTTCAATCTCCGCTGGGCGCGCCAGTGGCTCAAGCGGATAAACGCCCCGCCCTACGGATCGTCAGATCGTCCATGGATGGTCTATTTTATTTCCCCTCAGGTCTGGGCTTCACGCGCAGGCAGGGCACAGATTCTGGCCACGCATTACGATCTTCTGCTGAGCATATTCCCATTTGAGAAGGCCTGGTACGCCAAACACGCCCCGTCCTTGCCGGTCGACTTCATCGGGCATCCGATTGTCGATCGATACCCGTTGGAGAAATGGAATCCGAAAGATCGCCTCATGGACTCAAAAAGGCCCGCAATTATTCTTCTACCCGGGAGTCGGCAGGCGGAGATCCGCCACCATTGGCCGGTTTTTGTGCAAATGGTCCGCAGGGTATGGGACATGGGAATTGCAGCCGAATTTTCAGTGGTCTCACCAAACGAACAAGCAGCTCAGCAGCTGCGGAAAATATCCCTCCCGAAAGCCTGGGGGGAATCAAATTGATTGTCGGTGATTTGAATACTCATCTCATGCGAGCGGATCTGGCGGTCGCCTGCAGTGGAACTGTGACCATGGAATGCGCCTGGTTTGGAGTGCCATCGATAGTGGTCTATAAAACGTCCTGGCTCACGTACCAGGTGGCCAAACGACTCATCACCGTCCCTCACCTGGCCATGCCAAACCTGTTGGCCGGACGGATCCTGTTCCCCGAATTTATTCAGGAAAATCTCAAACCCGAACCTCTGGCGCGGGAAGTTCAATCTCTGCTCCAGGATCAGGAACGCAGGCAGGACATTGCTCTCGCCCTCGAATCGATACGCGCAGACCTGGGGCAATCCGGGTCATGCCAGAGAGCAGCCAAAGCCTTCCTCAAAACCATCCATAAAAAAAAAGTAAAATAACCCGCCTATCCATTTGCAGGATGCTGCTTTCCCATCCTTTTCCGATATCGCCGAGAGTTCAGCACCTCAAAAACAAGCCGCTGACGCGGCCTCACCCGGCAACCCTCAGTGATGGGGGAAAATAACTGTCGCCGCAGACTGACCACGGGAGAATGGATGCCCCACAGATCCAAAGCGGCGGACACCGCCGCACTC
>JAJOIW010000137.1 GCA_021209225.1 Verrucomicrobiota bacterium | reverse complement strand
CGACTCAGGATCCGTGCGCCATTTTCATCATTGAATTGGGAGAACTTTGACGAGTTGTCCCTGAGTGCCGATTGGAGCAAGGCTCCATATGAATTATCACTTTCCATGACGAATGCCACCTCTCAAATTCAAGTGGGGATTCTATCTCATCTGGATCGTTCAGATCCTGTCAATCCGGTGCTTGTACTTAATTCTCAAAGTATTCAGTTCAAATTTGAGGATACATATGGGTTATCAGGAATGATTCCAGCAGCTCCCAGTTTTGTCCTGACTGCTGAAATGCAGGGAAAAGCGGAGTATTCTTTGGATCTGACTGACTTTAAAACGCTGGATTTGGGGATGGAAATGTCCATAAACCTGAAAGAGCTATCCTTTCCGGATTTAAACATAGAGTTGTCCAATCTGGTTTCCAACCTTGAAATCCAGCCACCATCTCAAACAGCAAGCAATCTGCCCACCATAAAGGGAAAAATTCATGTTGATTCGATCAGTATTCCCGATCTGGAAATCAGTCCGATCGATGTGGCTTTTAAAGAAAACGACCAGGGTGAACCCTACGTTATTCTGGAGAATGCTGGTTTCATTGGTGGGAATTTTGACTCAGCTCCAATTTTTCTGGGTGGATTGCCTCGTAAGTTAGCGGCTCATTTTAATGTCCAGAATCTGGACGCCGGGCATATTGCCGAACTCATCAAGGATTTTCAGGGGAATCTCATCGGAAAACTGAATGGTCAGATATCCATTCTGTGGAGTGATCCGAAATTACGCTTTCAGTATGGTCATTTTTATTTGAATAACCCTGAGGAATCCGAACTCCAATGGGACGCGGACGGGATCCTGACGCGTTCGCTCAGACCAGGGTCCCTCACGTTCAACAAGTCCCGCGAGATGGAAATGGCAATTTCCAAACTTAAATTGAAAGAAATGAACGTCTTTGTGACAAATCCATCCATGCAGGAAACTTTGATGAAAATATTCATTCACGGCATTCCGACTGATGGAAAGATCAGGAATCCAGTTATATTGAATTTAAACGTGCTGGGTCGATGGCAAAGCCTGATTGACTATCTGTTCAAAGGGTCCGCATTAAAACTCGATTTTTCCGTAGATTGAACCTATAATATGACAACAAGTATGAAAAAGTCTTTACCGTTGCTGATTTTACTGTCGATGATACTCACAGGATGTCTCACAATGAAGGTGGACCCAATCCACATCACCATGGACATTAATGTGAAAGTGACAAAAGAAGTCGAAAAAGTTTTTGGGGAACTGGATGAGGCATCCACCAATCTGATCGACACACAATTTTAATCCCACGCAAATTATGAGCGCAAAAATATTGGAATATTATATACGTTATATGTCCATTCTGGTGGCAGGTATCCTGATTACTTGTGGCACTGTTTCGAGTGGTAGTCTTCGTGCTGACGAGCAAATCGAGCAATCTGATGAGGATAAAACGGTCGATCAGTATTCAGCACGGGTGGATGTTTTGAAGACCCGGATGCTCAATCGGCTCAAATCAATCGATCAACTCAAAACCAAGAATATATTGGGAGAGGACAAATTCGGTTATCTTGCTCCGACTCCGCCCAACGAGAAGAGCCTGGATGCAAAACAGGTTGCTTTGGTGAAGGAGGAAAACGACGACCGGAAAGAGATTTACAACATACTTGCTAAAAGAACCAATACTACATTGCTACAAGTCCAGGATGTCAGGGCCAAAATGATTCGGGACAAATCCAAAAAAAGGCATGTGGCTTCAGGATACAAAAGGCCGATGGTATCAGAAGCGTTGATGGTATCAGAAGCGTTGATGGTGAAACCTTCAAACTGAACCCGACGAAAGCACCCACACAACCAATGTGGGTTTTTTTCATGCAAAAAAAGGGTGTTTTGATAACACCCCGCAAGAATCAAACTAAGTGATCACATCAATAATGAATGGCTCGAGGAAGTTCTTTAGCTTGAGCGACCCAGTCGGCGACCATGGATTCGGTGGGCATTTTGGTTGCCAGGTTTTTGACATTATTAATTTCGGTCATTTTAGCCAGCAGGTTGTCCGGGCGTCTTTGAGCCAGTTCTGGAACGGTATCGACCCCGGCATGTTCAAGCAGGTCCGAATACACCGTGCTGATTCCTTTGATACGGGACAGGTCAGCACGATTCACCCATTTTAAAATATTGTCGCCTGGGATCCCGGTATCCGTGACTAACGATTCCCGGCCTTTTTTTGTGCCTGCTGCCTCGATGAACTGATCCAGGTTTGAGATGCCTTTGGCTTCCAGTTTTGCAATGTCTTCAGGACTGATGCCTTCTATTTCATTTAGTTTTTTTGCCATGATTTTGTGATTCGGGATTCACTTTTTAGAATTCAGAGAATTGTGAGTCAATCGACAAATGAACTCTTCTGAAATTATCGGATATGGGACATGTGATTGGAACCATGTATTCAACTATTTTTGAGTAAGGCAATCAGGATGGGATTAAAGTTCTGAGAGATAGGCCATGAGGTCGCGGAATTCTGTGAGTGTCATCAGATGATTCAGCCCGGGGGGCATAGCGGAGATTCCGATGGATTGAGATTGTATGGCAGCCACAGGAATATCCACGGATTGATAAGCCGGAGCTGTGGATTCTTCAGCAAACAGATCCGCATCTTCAGAATTCTCTGAGCCGGGCACTTCCAGAGTCAGAGTCGTGGGAGTTCTCCTAACAATCCTTCCAGATAATTGTGAATTATCATTGAGCTTGAGAGTGACCATTTCAAATCCAGGGGCAAAATCCCGATTGGGATCGAGTATGGAATACATTCGATATTCAATGTCGGATCTTTGTGAGAGTGATTGGAGATTTGGCCCCATTGTGCCGCCCATAATTCCGTTGGAGCCATCTGGAATCTGGTGGCAGCGGAGGCAAGCCAATTCCACTTTATTGATGAACAGGTCACGACCTGTCCGGGGATTTCCACCCTGGGATGCGAGTTCCTGGATCAACTTGAATGATCCCTGAGTATTCAGTTGAGTGCGGAATGCCTGAGCTCGTTTTTGAAGTTCTTCACTGGGAGATTTTTCGGCAGCGAGGAAAAGATCCAGCGAAATATCTGATATAGATTTATCCAGGTTTTCGAGCTTTGAGAACCAGGTGGACAAAAGTTGCTGGATTCGGGAATTTGCGAGTGGCGCTATGGCATCCAGGAGCAGTTGTTTTTCAGCAACAGAGCCATGCTGGAGAGTGGACTCAACTAATTCAGTCGCCATCCTGGGATCATGGCTGTCCAATAAAACCATGGCTCGGGTTCTCAGATTCGGAGAGGAGCTCCATAATGTTGCCCGGATAGCTGGCAATAATCCTGGCATCTCCCTTTTCGCCAGCAGGTTCAAGGCAGCAAGGCGGATTTCTGGTGGATTGTTTTCTCCGGAAGCTAACAGGCGTATTTTATTCGGGTCCACGTCGATATTGAGGGCCTCCATCACTTTAATGTATTCCAGAGCAACTGGTTCTGGAGCCGCGATATATGTATCGAAATAATCTTTGAGGAAGGTGGAGGCATCATCCTGATTTCTTTGAGGAGAGTCGAATCTCAATGGGAACCATCCACCACATACCCTGTCTCTTGGTGAGAGAGTGGTCCACTGGCGCAGCATTTTGAGGGCTTCGAGCCGACCGGGAATAACAGCATTTTCTGCGGCAGCATATTGCGCCAGGGCCTGAGCATTTTCGGGGAATCCGAGTCTGTAATGTGCGTTCAATACTCGTCTTATCAGTGATTCATCAGAAATTCCGGGATGGAGGATGGAGGCTAAATGCTTACGGGCTGGTTCCAAAGGGACATCATTGATAGCTCTGGCCGCCTCAGCGACCACGAGGGGATCATGATCCTTCAGAAAGTGTGCGACGTGGGGACTTGCCATCTTACGCAATGCAACCACTCCAGCAATTCGGACAGCCGGAGATGCATGACTCTTTAAATCAGCCAGGAGTCTGAAATCCTGCAGCCCTTTCAAATAGCAGATTCCAGCGTGCCGGATCATCAAATCATCATCATTGTTGATTTCAAGAATGCGGAGCACTGAGCCCAGGGATTCGCGGTATGCCAGTTTCCCCAAAGCCATCATGGTCATGAATTGCAAGCGGGGTGAGACCTGTGCCTGGGCGAGTAAATGATCCAGGTGTTTGCCGGCTGGACGGTGGCGATGGTCGCCCAGAATCCGGGCTGTCTGAGCCTGGATTTCATCCGTTTCATCCTGCAGAAAAGGAATCAGATCATTTAAAATCCGGGGGTTTTCCCGGGCCATCATATCCATCCCCCAGAGGGCATGAATTCTTGCGAGGAGGTTTGAATCTGATTGAGCCACCTGAAGGAGTGCCAGATGCCCGGATTGGCCATGATCCACAAGTTTGAACTGGGCCTCGCGGCGGACATTCCGGTTTGGATGGGACAGCAGGATGGCCAGTTGCCTGGGTTCCAGTTGGGCCAATCCCCCATTGAGCAGACGCTGGGATTGACGAACCAGGTCAGTGCCGGAAAAGTCCGGATGGCTTAATCGGAATACTTTGCCCTGTTCATTGAGTGGCCAGCTACCAGACCAATCTGTGAAGAAAAGTCCACTTCCATCCGGAGCGAAATCCACTCCGGTAACAACGGATCCTGTCACAAAACTTCTGTCCTCTTTCAGATCATATCCAGCTCCCGAAGCGACCACTTTATAGTTCCTTATGCCTGAATTGGCGGCAGATCCGGTGAAATGAGCCAGGAAAAAGGAATTGTTATACTCTGCGGGCAGACCAATGCCTGGATATGCGGTCATTCCACAGGGTCCATTGTCGATATATTGAATGGCTGGAATGATAAAGGCAGATTGGCCGGGGAATCGGGTATGCCAGAGTTTTTCGTCCATCCAAACGGAGTAATTGGAATCCGGGGTTTTCCATCGATCGCCGCCCACCTGGTATTGCCACCAGAACCGCCATCCGTAATCCCCATCTTCAACGATCCAGTACCACCTTTCCCGATCGCCATAATCAGCATCATTATCCCCCGTGAAGATGTTCCCGAAATCATCAAAGACAAACTCCTGAGGATTTCTCAATCCTGTGGCATAAACTTCGAATTCAGTGCCATCGGGCAGGCACCTGAAGATGGCACCTTCGTGTGGAGTGTAGTTGGAGGACACATCTCCCACGGACCAATACAGCCTGCCATCCGGGCCAATGGTTATTCCATGGGTGTTATGTCCTGCATAGGCAATGTGGTTGGCGAAGCCGGTGGAGATAATGGATCGCGTTTCCGCTATTCCATCCCTGTCCGCATCGGATAATTTCCACAGATGCGGGGCAATATTGGCATAGACATGTCCATTCCAGCTTAATATTCCTGCTGCGACACCTGTGATGGGAGACTGAAAACCATCCGCAAATATTGTGGATTGATCGGCGCGTCCATCTCCATCCACATCTTTGATGGCATGAATGATTTCACTCACGACCGTCAGATCTTTCCAATCATGGACCCCATCAAGATTGAGGTCCTCGAATCGGTGCTGGTTGAATCCTGAATTTTCCGGGGTCAATGCTGACCGGTAAAAAGCGAGTTTCATACCGACAGACTGAAGAGACAGCTCGGATTCAATCCAATCCGGATTGGATCGGATATCCAGGTTCTGGGCTTTTCTGCGGCGGGTTTCCGTGACGTAGATTGTGTTGTCCACACCGACACTGATCGCCACCGGGTTTTTGAGCATGGGTTCACTGGCAACTGATGTGGCCTCCAATCCGGCAGGAAAGCTGAACGGAACCGACTCGCCGTGAAGATCACCCCTCATGGATATATGTGCGATGAGCGCCACGGCTGCCAGGACATGCCATCGTCCACTCATTAGGTGCTGAATGTGATTCATAATTTTCAGTATGAAGCAGGCGGAGGTCGTGGCAAATAAATGATTCATGGATTCCGGGAATTAAGAATGAATGAATTCGAGGGACCCGTCTGGATTGACACGACGGTAATAACATCCATGCCGGGCAGTTCCGGATTCATCCTTCGTGTGGCAGGACCCTTTGCCCGCCAGTCTCACTCTGTACAAGATGCTATTCTGTTCGCAATTGACCCGGACCTCGACGAGCTCCAGAAAATCGCCTGATGTTTTTCCTTTAATCCATAATTCATTTCTGCTGGTCGACCAGAAAGTTGCTTTTTGTTCGAGAAAAGCGGTTTTCAAAGCGAGTTGGTTGACATAGCCAACAATCAGGACTTCTCCGGATTCAATATCCTGGGCCACAGCAGGAATCACATCCGCCGCCCCACCAGCAACTTTGCGAAGCTTCGTAAAATCCAGATTCAAGATTTTTCCTTCTTCTAATTCCCGATGATCCATATTCGTTGCACATATTAGAGAAATTCTGCGGGTATCGAAACTGGTTTGTGTCCCAAATTTTTTTTTATTCTGTCCAATCACTGGGTCCCTCAAGGGACGATCAGAATTTCTGCGAACGCAAGTCCAGACTGAGGCATGATGGAATTCAGGATCGGTTAAAAAGTATAAATCAGATTTATCCTGATTCGGGGGGATAGAGGTCAGAAAGTGCCCAAAGCTTTGCTTTTCATGCTGGTTGTGGAGCAGGTTCCTGGCGGATGGCGGTGAGCCGTGAAGCTTCATGGCCCCAATCGTGGGCAAGGGCGAACCGGCGTCTGATTTATGCCTTCCCCTGCCAGAATCACAGTCCGGAAAACCGTTTCGGACACATTTGGTTATTTCTCAGAATGGAGGAATTGTCGTAGGATAGCCAACCTGTGGCAAAACCATTAATTATTGAACTTACGGATGGAACGGAGATGCCCATTATCTATGAGGATCGATCGGTGATGGCTGTCGATAAGCCTGCTGGCTGGGTGGTCTCGGCTGAGTGGCAGACCAATCCGGAAACCAATCTCCAGTTATTCCTTCAGGCGAGCTTGTTCAATGGTGATTTCTGGGCAAAATCGAGAAATCTGAAATTTATACGATTTGTTCATCGATTGGATTCGATGACGAGTGGTGTTTTATTGTTATCCAAGAGCAACGGGGCCATCGGGCCATTAAGTCGATTATTTGAAACTGGGGCAACCCTCAAAGAATACCTGGCGATCGTCGATGGCATTCCAAATAAATCGGAATGGGCTATTGAGATGAGTATGGCCAAGGACCCGGACAACCCCAAAGTGATGGCGATGTCCCGATCCCCTGAAGCCAAGGAATCATATACCGAATTCCGGGTGTTGGCGTCATCCGATAATCGATCCGTCATTCATGCTCGACCATTCACTGGACGCACCCACCAGATACGCCTCCACCTTGCCCAGTCCAGATTTCCAATAGCGGGAGACAATCTTTACAATCCCATTCATAAATCCCATAAGTTCTCAGGCCCAAAAAAGAAGACAATTTACCCATTGGGGCTCAGAGCTATCCGCCTTTCCTATCCAAATCCATTCGAGAAAAAAATCGTGCGGATCAAAGCCGCGACCGCTGGATTTCTCGACTCCTTCGGGTTTCCAGTGGATTTACAAGTGCCATTCTGGGATGCGAAATAATGGCTGATATGCCCACTGTCACGGGTGGAAAACGTGGGCTGGGGCCGGATGCCTGTGGGGGTCATCCATGCACTGACTGTCTTAAAATCAAACATTAGGATTAATAGCAACGGTTTCAGGATCGCAGGCCGATGAAGTTCATCGCGAAGATAAACAGGCAGTGGAAATTTATGATGGATTTTTTACATAGACCTCACTTTGCTTCATCAAATACTTCACACAATGGGAGGCGGGCACTCATCCGGTCCGTAAGTCACCGATTGCTGTATCCAGAAAAATGCCTGACCTCATGGGTGAACCCGTTACTTAAAAGGAGGAGAAATGATTAAGCCTATCCTTACATTTATAGGCATATCCGTTTTTTTGTGATTCATTTTATTTTTGTTCAGCAATATGAAGTTGAACAGGAACCTGGAGTCCTTGCACCCAACGCGCCAATCCAGGTCAACCTCACTCCGCCTCAGGTGTTTCAGTTTAAGAAATATGAAATCTCTGCCTTGGCTGATTTTGATCTGACGGGCAGGATATTATCCAAATGCAATTACATATTTGGAACGGAATCCGCATTATCCCCTGTGGATCTTGCCATGGGATGGAAGTCCATGTCGGACTCCTCTGTGCTGGATAAAATCGAGATTTCCCAATCCGGTCGGAGGTACCGATGGGCTGTGCGGGAATTTCCTATTTCAAGGAGAGATATCGAGACCTGCAGTGCAAATATGCACATGATCCCATCCTCATCAGCAGTGGAAGCGGATTTGCAGCGTTTGAGAAAAGGTCAGGTCATCCGACTCAAAGGCAAGCTCGTTTCAATCAATGCCAATGGCAAGTGGTTTTGGAGAAGCTCCACTACCAGGGAGGACACAGGAAACAATTCATGTGAGGTGATATGGGTTGAGTCAATACAGGTTCTGGACCCGGAGACTATACGCTCCAGTAATCAATGGACACTGGTTGATTGAGCCAGGAGACTGTTAATTGCGTGGAATCCTGGCAATTCTCCCTGTATTCGGTCAGAGAATCTCCGATTGAAAACCAGCCTGGCGTCAGCGACTCTGCACAATGTCTTTATGATTCAATTCATTCGTTTTCTGGCGCATCAGCAAATCAGGTTCACGTATTCGGATAATCCATTATTCCATTCCTCCGGGTTGCAAATCAGAATATGGGGCGCGGGGAAAAGCGTGAAGCCTGTTCAAGTGAAGATCTATTCACAGGAACAGCCAACCCGACGGTTTGTGATGAGAAAGGCGGAGAGTGATTCTGGTCAGTGTGTTGGGACCAGGTCAACCTGAGGGTTGATACCCCATCGATCCGCAACCTGAAGCAGTTCGTTGTTTATTTCCCATCGATCGGCCAATGGATCCCCGACATGCTCGGGGTTTCCACCTTTGAGTGACATGCACCCTTTATTATTTCCGACCTCGTTTATGAAGCCGATTTCGTCGTCGGTGAGTCTGAGATCCGGGGTTTGCGCCAGCTCCGACAATTTTTCCTCGATGGGTTTGGCCTGATTTCCAGGTTCCTGAATGAGGGTTGGGACGACACACTGGACCCTTTTCTGGTTAAGGGTCCAGACAGATGCCAGTTGTATGGGAGTCAGGCCATATTTGTCAGCCACATCGCGAATGCGATCGAGCTTTTCGCATCCCAACTCAACCCAACCGGCGGGGCGGTAAACACGGTGGTCGTGTGCTGGAAATGGGTGACCGGGACGAACATCCCCATGGAATATTCCACCGTAGTCCACCACCCTGGCGATGATGTCCACCTGTGCTTTTTCGGCTCCATCCAGTACAAGTGACCCTGGCCATGGTTCGAATGGATTGAGGATAATCATGGCCCAATCGATCGCCTCACCGAATCGCTCAAGGCAGAGCAGAATGTCGAGG
>JAJOIW010000046.1 GCA_021209225.1 Verrucomicrobiota bacterium | reverse complement strand
ATCCCACAGTCTGCAATCTCCTGGCTGCTTCGGCCCCCGGCGGCAAGCTCACCCCGGCACAGGAATCCGATTGGCCAGCCGAGTACCTGGATCTCATTCTGGCCGTCAGAGTGGTCTCTGGTTTGGATGAGGCGGTCAGCCACATCAATCAGTATGGATCCGGTCATTCCGATGCCATCATCACCTCGGATGCCCGGGCGGCGGAGAGGTTTATGAATGAGGTTGATTCCGCTACGGTCTATTGGAATGCCTCAACCCGATTCACCGATGGCGCCCAATTCGGCATGGGTGCGGAAATCGGGATCAGCACGGATAAGATCGGAGCCAGAGGCCCGATGGGACTTAATGAACTCACCACATATAAATGGAAAATTTTCGGTCATGGGCAAATCCGTCCCTGAGCGTTTGAGAGTCCCCCAATCAGGGGCATGATGAGTGACATTGAAATGCAGCCCATGAATTTATCAGAACAGTCCAGATATCTGGAATCCCAGCTTCCCGCAGGCGGATTATTTGCGGACAAGCATTGGCGTCAGGCCGTCCGCCCATTTCCATTGCCTCCATCCCTGGTCCGGGAACTCGAGGAATTTGGCCGCATCCTAATCAAATTCTACCAGGCATTGAGTCAACTTTACCGGTTCAGTTCCAGTGGACGTGAGCCCGAATTTGCCAGCCGATGGCTGAATCTGGGAAAACCTCAGCACCTCATCGATCTCCAGCAGCAGAAGTCCTTTCTCCATGCGATTCCCCGGGTTATCCGACCCGATATCCTCCTGACGGATGCGGGGTGGGTCATCACCGAGCTCGACTCCGTACCCGGGGGCATTGGGCTGACAGCCTGGCTCAACCAGACCTATTCCGCGCTGGGAATGGATGTCATCGGTGGGGCAGCAGACATGATCGAGAACTTCCTGAGAATATTCCCCCCCGATCACCCGGTCCATATCGTCGTCTCACAGGAGTCAGCCACCTACAGACCAGAAATGGCCTATCTGGCAGCACAGTCCCAATCGGCCTCAAATTATCGCCATGTCACTCTCAGGGATGCCAGTTTTGTCGACTTTGAACCAGGCGACTCCATATACCGGTTTTTTGAATTGTTTGATCTGGAGAATGTGCCGTCCGCCAACGCCATCTGGGAGGCGGCTCTCAGGAACAATTCCTTGGTGACGCCTCCCCCGCGCCCCATTCTGGAGGAAAAAATGTCCGCGGCCTTGTTATGGAATAAGAACCTGGAATCCTTCTGGCACCGGGAGTTGGGTGGCAGCTATCTTGAAAAAATGCTGAAAGTGGTGCCTCGATCCTGGGTTATGGATCCTGCCCCGATTCCTCCTCATGCGGCCATTCCCGGGCTGGAGATCACCGACTGGAACCAATTGAAATCGCTCTCTCAGAAAAAGCGTCAGCTGATTCTGAAGGTCTCCGGGTATTCCGAGTCGGCCTGGGGTGCCCGAGGGGTTCATTTAGGCAGTGATATGCCGACGACTGAGTGGGGCTGTGGTGGTCGGGAATGCACTCAGAAATTTCCCGCATTCACCCAGTGTTCTTCAGGTATTTGAAAAGCCCAAGCTGGTTGAGACGTCGTGGATTTCCCGGCGACGACTTTTCAGAAATTCCGATGAAAGCCCGGGTCCGGTTGTGTCCGTATTATTTTGTGCATGGGGAAGGGGATCGGCTGTCGGCACATTTATCGGGGGTGCTTGCCACATTGTGCCCGTCCGATAAAAAGATCATTCACGGGATGAGCGATGCGGTCATGGCGCCATGCTGCCTGGCACAGGAGAATTGAATGCATGAGCCTGCCCACTGAGATATTTGTCCACCCTGACACTCTGAATGAATGTTATCAAAGAATGAGCGGGCGTCAGGGATTCCAGAACTGGTGGCCGGGGGATGGGCCAGTGGAAATCTCAATCGGAGCCATTCTCACTCAGAACACCCAATGGTCGAACGTCGAAAAGGCGCTTGCCAACTTGCGGGAAGTCTGTTCACTGGAGGATATCCATCACATCTATTCCATTCCTGAAAACGAAATGCACCGGCTTCTGCAGCCAAGTGGGTATTTCCGGCTCAAAACCACCCGCGTGCGCCAGTTTTTACAAACATTAATCTATTCCTGG
>JAJOIW010000118.1 GCA_021209225.1 Verrucomicrobiota bacterium | reverse complement strand
GCCGCTGAGTATTTCAAATTCCGATTCCAGGTATTATACACAATTCTGGATCAATGCAGTAAGGTGGCTGTCTGCTAATAAATTTCTGTCTGAGAAAGACGTTCTGGAATGGAGTTTATCGAAAACCTATTTCCCGCCGGACGTTGATATCAAAGCGGTGTTGAAAATGAAAGATGGAAGCGAACCGGCCAGCCAGGGACATGTCTCCATTCAGCTTCTCAAAGGCGATCAGATCATTGAGTCCGATCTGAGCCCGACCCGGAATGGCCCCAAAGAATATGAAGTGACATTCCGTCTGAGCGGACCGGGAGAATTCCGGCTTCAGGCCATGGTGGAGCTTAAGAATGGCGTCAAGGTTCAGGCGAGCCGCCTGGTGGTTTGTGAATCAGGATATTGGGAAACCATGGATGCCCGGTGCAACCCGACACTGCTTGAGGACGTGGCCAATTGGTCCGGAGGGCAATTCATCCGCGCCGATGCGGACAGCAGCAGCTTCATGGCTCAACTCGGCATTAAAGATCTCCACACCGATGAATTTACAAAAAGCGCGGTGTGGGACAGATGGTGGTGGCTGATTGCCGTTCTGGGTCTGTTGTCGACCGAATGGTTCATCAGAAAACGCTCTGGACTGGTCTGAAACCGATTAACATATATTGAGGTTCATTTATGAAGAAATATCACATCAGTAAGGGATTCCTGAATTATGCAGGTGCGGCCTGGATTGTTCTGTCCAGTCTGATTTTCTGCCAGGTTCATACATTGGTCCGGGGACAGGGTCAGCAGGAGCAGAGAATCATGCAGCCCATTGATCTGGCAAATCATTATGCCCGGACCCTGGCCTCCATACCCGCTCATGAAATGTGGGCGGAGCTACCGGATGGATTGGCAGACTATGACGGGGTTCCATTTAACTTTCGCGGAATTCTCGAGCTGACCGGGATGACCGGCTTTGACGACAATAATATCCGGGTGGCACACGGTGGAAATATCCCGATTATGGAGCGATGCGATGTCATCCACCTCCTCTCGTGCACGATCTGGGAGGACCGTCCCGAAGTTGTGATCGCCCGTATGGTCCTCCGATTTGAAAGCGGCATCAAAGAAGAAATCCCCATCGCCCAGGCTGTGCATACCGGAATTTTCTGGAACTCACCACGTGGAAATTCTCCCGATGAGCAGAAATATCCCAATATTAAAAATGTCTGGAGCGGCCAATCCTCCAGGAATCCGGGCCTTATGTTGAAAATGTATAGGGCAACATTTGCCAATCCCCGGCCGGATGAAATCATTGAATCGATTGACTTTGAATCGACATTCAGCCGATCGATGCCGGTGATTCTGGGATTGACGCTTGAAAAGAATCCAGCCCTACGGGATGAGGTGGTGTCCAATCAGTCGAAAGAACCCAAACTGGATATGAATGCCAATATAGGCGATACGATTCAGATCAAATTAGTGGATGAGGCAAGCATGACTGCAGTGACAGAAGCCCGTGTATTTGCCAGATCCAGGGTGGCTGAGCTGCATTTTGTCATGGGGACCTATTATCCGGACAAGCAGGGAATCATCCCACTGCGACTTCCAAAGCGGCCATTCTTCGCGGTCGATGTGGAGATTTCCGCGAATGGATATACCCCGGTAAAAAAGACGATCACGCCGGAAAAGGACGGGCTGCCGGATGAATATATATTCAAACTGAAGCCAGGCACCCCGATTGGAGGCATTGTCGAGGATATTCAAGGCAATCCTATTGGGGGGGCATCCGTCTTTGTAGATACAATTATGCAGGATGCCGATGGCAATTATTACCTGTCCCAGGGATTTCCAATATTGACCGCCGAAAATGGCACATGGTCGCATCAGGTGGAACTTTCTCCCGAAGTTGATCTGACTGTCAGAGTGGAACATAAGGACTTCATGGCCATGCAGTATGAACTGCCACCATCCCGATCGCCATACACCCTGACGAGGAATGAACTGAAAAACCGGTCAGCGTTGCTGGCGATGCTTCCAGCCCCGAAAATAGAAGGCAGAGTCATGACCGGAAATGGAACCCCTTTGGCTGGAGTCGTGGTGTATGTCATGGACCCGGTCAGTTTCCAGAAGCGTCATCTCGTCGAGTCGGACACTGAGGGGAATTTCCATTTCACGCTGACCCATGAATACCCGGTTCTGATGGTTTTCCAGAAGGAAGGATTCAATCCAGATTCCCGGATCGTTCTGGGGAAATCGGGTGTGAATTCCGTTGATGTGACCCTGGACGAGGGAAGAGTGCTTCAAAACCGGGTCCTCGACAATAATGGGGATCCCGTTCCATCCGCCATGATTGAACTGACAGCCTGGAATGGACAGTCGCTTCTGGATTGGAAAACGACAACTGATGCCGAAGGAAATTTTGAATGGAATGGGGCTCCCGATGGAGAACTCGCTTTCAATATCACTAAGGAAGGCTTCAAAAAGACCGCGGTGACAATTCAGACGTCCGCACCGGCTTCCCCTGTGGTCATGGAGAAACTGCCGCATCTGAGCGGACTGGTCACCGACAAGGCGACCGGGGAAAAGATCGGGCAATTCTGGATTCAACCGGGAATTCCCTACGACCTTGGACCAGGCAACGAGCAGGTGGAGTGGGATAACTCCATACTGACCTCAGGCAGTCAGGGAAAGATTTCCCTGGATCTGAATCCATTCAGAGGGAGAGCCATAAAAGTCAGAATCACGGCCACCGGCTATCTGCCTCAGGTGAGTGAACTCATTGAAACAAAAGTATCCTCAGAAATTTCGTTTGAACTTGAAAAAGCCAAAGTAATTGCTGGAACGGTGACATCGGCGGATGGCACTCCTCTGCCTGATGTTCAGGTGACTGCTGTCCCGGAAGGGAATATGTATATTTACTCCTATCCGGACACAACAAACCCGATAGGTCAATCGTTCAGCACTTCAGTATCGGATTCCAAAGGTCAATTCAAATTGGCTCCCAGTGAGGAGAAAGTCTCGTTGGTATTCATCCACGAATCCGGAATTGCCGAGTTGAAGGAATTGACAGACGAAAAACTTTCAGGCGTCCGGCTTCAAGCATGGGGCACTGTCGAAGGAACTCTGAAGACAAATGAAGAACTGCCCTGGGAGACCGGTAAACAAATTTCCATGTCGGCGGCAAATTTCGGTGGCCCGGGTTTGAATCAATCATCCATCATGGCCCAGTTGACAACGGTTACGGACGCATCAGGGAGATTCCAGTTCACCAGGGTGCCTCCGGGCGAATACCAGGTGGGAAGAATTTACCAATCCCGGATTGGTGCCGCACAAAGTCATGGCGTCGGTATCGGGGTCTCCGGAGGGGAAACGGTCATGATCACCATTGGTGGGCAGGGCAAATCCATCAAAGGAAAATTTGAATTGGCAGGTGATGGATGGCCTGCGATTCAATGGAATCAGTTGGTTTGCTATCTCATTCTCCGGCAGAGTGATCCCTCAAGGCCGCAACCACCAAAGATTCCACAGGGTACTTCACAGGAGGAAAAGCAGGCCATTTATTCAGCCTATAGTACGAAAGTGATGGCTTATCAGCAGACCGAGGAAGGCATCGCATTTCAAAGATCACAGCGGAGATACTGGATGCATGTGGAGGCCGATGGTTCGTTTCATGTGGACGACGTCCCGGATGGGGAATATGCACCGACATTATTTCTCACTACTTTCATGGTGGATAATCATCCGGAGGCGATGAGAGCAGTTTTAAATGTGTTCAACAGACAGAAGCCGATTGTCATCCGCAGCGGCCAGAATGACGCGGAAGTAGATCTTGGTATTCTGAAACTCGAGCTGAATCCACAATGAAACAGGACTTCCTGCAGGTCTTTCTTAGCCATGCACAGCAAACGCCGCTCAATTTACTTGGCTGGCTCCATATCAATGAATCGAAGCACCTTTTGTCCTTGCTCGGCGAATGATTACGCCAGCCACTGCAAATGCCGGAATTAATAAATAGGGCAGTATATTTTTCAACATTTGTATCATCGCTTGTTTTGCCACTTCTCCGGCAGCAGAGTACCTTTTCGGAAGTTGAATCACTCCCACTTCCCTTTCATATATCTCATATGCTGCCAGCATTTTCTGGAAAAGTGCCGGTTCCATCCCCGCTAAGTCATGGACCTCTCCGGGATCGTTTGCAATGTGAAACAAATGCCATTGATTATCGCCCAGAGGAATATTGTTCTTCACAATTTATAACCATTCAGGAAATATGCGGAACTGTTGGCAACTTCCAGTCCGACCCCCTCATCGCTGGCATATATGGGTTGTGAGAAGTCGTGAATGTGAGGCAACATGCTTTTTCCTGTTATCGGGGCAAAACCAGCATTTGCTGCGGTGGAAATGCCTGCCAAATCGTAAATCGTTGGGGCTATATCTGTAAAAAAACAGAATGCATTGGTTTTTTTATTTTCAGGAATATGTTTCCCATGAATTATAAATGGCACCCGCAATCCTCCCTCTCCTGTATATAATTTAAAATAAGAAAATGGAGAGGAGAGGGCATTGGCAAATTCGGGTCCTATATAACCAAAGAAATTTTCACTTCCATATTCATTATAATCGCGGTGGTATCCATTGTTGCGTGCCCAGACCATACCCAATTGGTAATCCGATCCATCGGGGCCATTGTCTGAGGTGACTATGAAAACAGTATTCTCCATCATGCCTTTCACGCTGAGGTATTCAATATACCTGCCAATATGAAAATCCATCGCTTCCAACATTCCAGCAGTCACTGCCATATTGGTGGCAAAGCTTTCCTTTTCTTCAGCCAATAATTCGGCCCATTTTTTAAATTGTGGGAAAACGTCGTTGAGCTGAGCACTTTCAGGAATGATTCCCATCTGTTTTGCCTTCTCAAATCGTTTCTGCCGCAATACCTCCCATCCTGCGCGGTAAGTGTCACGGTAATTCTTAACAAATTCTTCAGGAGCTTGTATCGGAGCGTGTATTGCCTGGAAAGCAATGTAGGCAAAAAATGGATTTTCTTTGTCGTCCTCCTGCTCATGAAAGGAAATAGTTTTATCGATGTATGTCTTTGATGAATAAAAATCTGAAGGCAATTCCGTCTCCAATCCATCAGCATACCAATGAGCCACCGGTTTCTGCGGCAAATACCCCTGTGCTTTATAATTACTGCCACCTGAAGCTCCCAGGATGAAAGACCGATCAAAACCTCTCTTATTCGGCAGTGTTTTTTCATCATGGCCCAGATGCCACTTGCCTGCGACGTATGTATTGTATTGAGCCTCTTTTAACCGGGTTGCGATGGTTTGGACACGATCATTGAGCACTCCCCCATATCCCGGATTGCTCCGGAATTCCTCAGGTAACATTTCAGGCAAGTTCGCAACACCCGCGATATGGCTGTCCGAACCTGTCAGAAGCATCGCTCTTGATGGTGAACAGGAGGGTGAGGAATGCATATTTGTAAACATTATTCCCTCTCTGGCAAGTCGATCAATGTGAGGCGTTCTCGCCTCCCCGCCGTACGCTCCAAAGTCCATCAAACCTGAGTCATCGACCAGAATCAAAACAATATTTGGTTTCGTGCTCCTTGTAGATTCAACCTGGCTGAAACCAGACGTGTTAAAGCCAAAAATAAAGACAAAACCTAATAGGTATCTGTTGAGAGAATCCATATCCTATTGTCCTTTCTCGTTGAGAACTTTCATCATCAGCTGAGCGGTCTCATGACTTGAGTTCTGATTCTGCCCGGTAATGAAGCGCTTTTCCTCGTCGATCACAGTGAGCGTGGCGAATTGGTCCACGCGCTTGTGTTTGTCGGCTTTGTAGATGGCACCTGCTTTAATGAGTTCTTCTTCGGGGTGATAAGGTGTGAACTCGATTCCGAATGACACGATCTGCTTTTGCGTGACACCTGTCATCGGTTTTCCTTTGATCAAGTATTCGCCATTCTTATCCCTGGCCTCAGTGAATGCCAGTGCTCCATGGCACACACTGCCGAAAATGACGTTGGAATTATAATATGCGTCCGATACCTTGGTTGCGACGATTTCAGAATTCATATCATAGGCAGCACCCCATCCTCCAGCAAAGAACACGATATCATAGTCTTTCAAATCGACTTTTTCGATTGGAATGGAATTCTTAACTTTAGCCTGGAATGCTGCATCCTCCAGAAATCTTTTATCCTGATCCGATTGTAAGAAGTAGTAGAAGGAGGCTGGGTCTATGGGGACTTCCCCACCTTTAATACTCGCAATCTCCACTGTGATACCAGCATCGGAAATTCATAGTAGGGTATTGTCATCTCAGAAGCGAATACACCTGTTGGTTGACCAGTTGTTTCACCGGGTTTGTTCAACACACTGTGGCTGGTCGTTACTATGAGGGCCCTCCTGCCTTTCAAATCATATTTCAAACTATCGTAGTCAGGGTGCCACCCGAATGAATGGAGGATGGATGGCAGAGAAACGCCCAGGATAACAGCCGCCACAACAACACCAGAGAAGATGTAAATAAGTTTTTTTGAAATTTTCATAGAAGTTTTATTTAGTACATGGAGTTCAAGAAGAAATTATATATAAAAGTATCAATGTCTGAAATGGGTTCAATGCTCAAGCAGGACCTCAGTTGGGGGATTGGGATCTCCGTTAGGATCTTTCACAACCCCGGCCGCCATGGTGACTTTGACAATCGGCAATTGGGTCTCAACCAGCAACTGGTGGTAATTGTCGCCGTCATTGATGTCACTGATGGACTTTGGAGTCAACGGAGCCAGTTCTCCATCATGGCTGGTGTAGACTGTATAAAATCGAAACAGATCTTTTTCGGCAATATTTGGGTCTGTTGGAGTGATTCCTCCCTGCCAGGCGACTTGAACCACTTGGACATTGTCCTCTGTTTCCTCGGCGAGATTTCCTTTAATGATTTGTGCAAAGAACATTCCCGGGCCTTCACGCAATGGAATTATTTTTCTGGTTGAAGTGTTTTTCAGATTTCTGGCTTTTGAGGGAGCGGATGCGTGCTCATTTTTGGCCTTGGTATGCAGGTCTCCGACTATCCTTATTTCCACCGGCGGATTCGATCCATTATTTCCGAATTCTCCTATGAGCAATACGGTTCGATTCTCTCCGGCCTCATCGGCTGGCCTCAGGGTTGCCGCGATGGGAACGTGTTGTCCACCGGCACCATCGATAACCAGAAAGTCGTCAGCATCCAGCGTGTCCGGATCCATTTCGTCTTTAAAATTGAGTGGCATGCCATCTTTCCCAAATGCCCCCATGGCGAGGGCGTTGGCTCTGAGCGGCAATGCATTATCCAGCCCGAAAAATGCGCACACGAGAGCGTCTTCATTTTGTGAACTGATGGTGTTCCTGGTTTGTGACTCATTGGTCACTGGACCATTGGCTTGTTTCTTTGAATCCGAGTGGTGGCAGGCAGCCACGCCAAGTAGACAAAAAGCAAAAATATACAGCCTTTGAACTGTGTGGGTCGATTTCAGCATGGGCAATCCCCTCATAAATAATGTCCCATACCATAAGGGTTTCCCGAATATCCATGAAGCTCTCCGGCGGCCAAAGATCATTCAGTTTTGCCCACCACTCACACGTGCCTGCTGCGCATCGCGATACTCTGTGGGGCTGGAACCGGTCCATCTTTTGAAGCTGCGGGCGAAATTGGAGGGAGCCTCATAACCGAGTTCAAAGGCGATCTCCTGGACTGGGCGGGTGGTGCCCCGCATCATCTCCCTGGCACGGCGTTCCCTTACCTGTTCTGTCAGAATCCGATAGGAAGTGCCCGTCCGCTCCAGCTGGCGGCGCAAGCCGCGTTCAGAATAACCCAGCTTTGCTGCTGCCACGGACAAAGGTGTGCCGAGATTTCCATCGCCCTCCAGAAAGGACTGAACCCGACTGGCCAAGGTTGTCTCGTAATCTGACTCTGCCGCCAGTTTTTCACATAACTCCAACAGGCGCCGATGGTTGATCGGGTCGGCACCCGGTAAAGGTTGAGTCAGGTGTTCGGATGGAAATATCAAGCGGTTTTCGCTGGCTTCAAAGCGGATGGGGAAACCGATGTCCCCTGCCATCCCGGCCCAGCCTTCCGGTTCGCGAATTGTCATTTCACCGCGCGAGACAACCTGGGTGGAGCGCAGCATCGCATTGAACAAACCATTGCACCCAATCAGCGCGCTGCTGGTTCCAAAATAGGTGATTTCCTCCAGTGGAAATTTTGGACGAAGGCGAACCGCCACCTCATCATGATCCTTTACCGCACTGGGGTCTGGATATTTGAAGTCGATGGCTGGGAATGTCAGAAAAAAGTAGCGACTCAGGACGACAAGTGCATCCTCAAAACAAGAGGCGTTCATCGCGGCATAGCCCGGGAGCCCGACGTAGGCAGGTTCAAAGCGACGTGCGAGCCGGATCCCAAGGTGAGGATCGCCGGTCATGTCAATCGCATTGAGTAAAAATCGGCGAATCGGTTCGAAACCCGTGCGGAATTTATGGTCTTTCAGGTGTTCCACACTCAGGCCAGTACCCGCCAAAAGCGCCTTTGAGTCATAGCCATCCGAGCAAAGCGTGCGGAATACGAAGCCAGGGTAGTTCATTGGCAGCGCCGGATCGTCCAACGCAAATGTCTTGGTGTTCATATGGTGCAATTCTTTCCAAATTTGTGTCCCCGCATTCACATTAAGACTGCGGGTGCATGGATACCTGCCGGGTATAGTCGTTGCAGGCCGGATTGCCCGAGACTTATTGGAACCGCCCTGAACGGCCTTCCTGCACGCAGCGGTTTTCGGACCTGTGGCTGGCTGAACAAAACTTCAGTCAGTCCTGGTTCCCCACTCGACATTCCGGCTGGGATGGTGTTTGCCGCGGCCACCTGGATTCCTTCTCTGAACCTTTGGAACTGGCTTTCCGAACCCGATTCAAATTCCTACCGGGCTTCGCCCGCAAATCCCATTCTGTTTCGCCAACCCACTCACATATTCCACACTCACCCAGGAATTCAAAAAGTTTTCCCACCGCGATCCTGAAAATTCCACACTCCCCGCCCAGGTTTTGTCCAATCGCCGATTGAAACCAGCGGGTTTTCTGAGTCGATCCCGTCCAATGTCCCTGTCCCTGGCAGATTATTCAGCCCGAAGACTGAGGCAGGCTCAGCGTTCCTTCATAAATGGATTGTTGCCGATCACCTGGAGCGTTGCTCCGGGCTGGAATGGGGCTGCCCCTCTGGGACGCCGGAAGGAGTCACGGAATAATCGGGGGATTCGATCCGTGCGGGGAACACCATCCGCCATGGGCGGAAAAAGCCCCAAAGGGGCGATGCCATACCAGCCTGGGGTAACGCCCCATAAGTGCTAACTTAATTTGGAGGCCAACTTTTCAGGTGATCGGGATTCCTTGCAACGTGGTGTCGCCAGTCCGGCTGAAACGTCCGTCCAGCCTTTAATTAATTCACGCAGGCGAATCTCTGGT
>JAJOIW010000221.1 GCA_021209225.1 Verrucomicrobiota bacterium | reverse complement strand
CATTGAGTGGAAAATCGAGAAAATGAAAAAAAATGCAGCATATCGCCATCGACCTGGGAGCCGAGAGTGGCCGGGTCATGGCCGGCACCATTCACCCGGAGGAATCGACATTCACCCTTGAGGAAATCCACCGGTTTCCAAACGCATCGACCCGGCACCCGGATGGATCGATGCATTGGCATCTCGAATCATTGCTCGAACACTGCATCGAAGGATTGCGCCAGGCATCCCTGGCTGGCATCCACCCGCAATCCATAGGAGTCGACTCGTGGGGGGTAGACTATGTTTTACTCGATCACGAGGGCAAGTGGCTCATGCCAGTGCACCATTATCGCGATTCACGCAGCGCAAGAGGCGTCGGGAACGCCCTGAAGCGACTGCCATGGGAATCCATTTTTGCAGAAACAGGCATTCAATATATGCCACTGAATTCTTTGTTTCAGGTGATGGCCGAACCGGGGGAAAAACTGGAGCGGGCGCACACGATTCTGGGAATCGGGGATGCGATTCAGCATCAACTCGGTGGGCGCCCGGTGTACGAAGTCTCCATGGCCAGCACCACACAATTTTATAATCCCTCCACCCGCCAGTGGTCAGATAAGGTTATAAATGCGATGGGGCTCAGGCGGGAGATGTTTCCGGAGATTGTGGCATCGGGGACGGAGACAGGCGTTTTGCGGGGTGAGATTCTGGTCCCGATGCGGGTGGCAGAGTGCTCCCCCGAAGATCATAGCGACATGCACCCATGACACGGGTTCAGCTGTGGCGTCGATACCGGCTGAGGACGGGCATTGGGCGTATCTTTCCTCCGGCACCTGGTCGTTGATAAAAATGGAATGCCCGGAACCCATCATCAATGACCAGTCGCGGGCATTGAATTTCACCAATGAAGTCGGCTACGGGCATACAATC
This sequence comes from Verrucomicrobiota bacterium, assembly GCA_021209225.1. GTDB lineage: Bacteria > Verrucomicrobiota > Verrucomicrobiia > Limisphaerales > JAJOIW01 > JAJOIW01. The sequence continues at coordinate 8,710 of JAJOIW010000221.1, read as the reverse complement.
CGATTGCTCAAAAATATCAGCGGCATGTGGCTCATCCAGGAATGCCGCCGCACCTGGCAGCAGGATGGATTTCAATATTCCTACGAGGATCTCTCCCGCATGGCGGAACCAGAACCCGCATTCCAATGCCTGATCGACCCAACCGATGACTCATTCTTATCCCCAGTCTCCATGCCGGATGCCATGGACAATTTCTGCCGCAGGACGGGCCAACCTGTTCCACGGTCCCATGGTCAGTATATCCGCTGTGCCCTGGATTCACTGGCATTGCTCTATGCGAAAACTCTCAGGGAACTGGAGGAACTCACCGGCATTCATCGGACCGTCCTGCATATCGTTGGGGGTGGCAGCCGCAACCGGCTCCTCAATCAATTGGCTGCCAATGCCACGCAAATTCCAGTGATCGCCGGACCGGTCGAAGCCACAGCCCTGGGGAATATTCTCATCCAATACGCGCAGACCAGTCGGATTCCCCTGGCATCGGCACGCAAATCCCTCCTCATCAGCTTCCCAACCCAGAAATTCCTCCCACAAGCCAACAGCGTGGAAAAATCAACTTATGAGAAATTTCTGCAAATAAGTTGTGAATAAAAGGCGAAAGATTCGTCTTTGCTTCATCTGGAAAGTGTCTATATTTGAGACATGTTGCGCGGCAGCACAAGCCGTCGATGGTGGTCCCACCTGTTTCTGACCTCGTCAGCAGCCACGCTGACCTGGGGGAATATTGTTTTCATGGATTATCTTTCCCGTGACCGGTTGGCATTCCTGCTCTATTGGGGAACAGCACTGGTATTTGTGGCGGCTGCTTTTGGGATTGCCAGCCTCGAAATCCTCCTTATTGTCAGAGAAATGAAATCCAGACAGAGAGCCCGTCAGGCCACTATGGATTATCTGATACCCGAAGCGATGAACACAAAACTGGACCCTCCAGCGTCCCCCATGTCATAACCACTCATTTCAGATATGAACCCAGCCATCTCCAAACCCTCCGATACGGTCATGACCCCGGAAGAAAAGCGTTCCCTGGAGATTTTACTGGGCGATGAGGATCCAAACACTTTCGAAGCCATCGAAAGATTCATTCTGCGGGATGCCGAGAAGTATGTGACCTGGTTGCATGCCTGCCGGTTGTCGGATAATGCGGTCGTCAGGAAACATGCCACAGCTCTCATGACCAAGCACCTGAGCATGGCCAGCAAAGTCCGGTTCCTGATCTTCTGCCACACTCAACCGGAAAACCTGGATCTGGAACTCGGACTTCTGGCCTTGGCCCGCACCGAATACCCGGAAATCAACGTGGATGGATACCGCGCTTTACTGGATTTTTTTGCCGACAATATCCGCGGGAAGATTATGGACAGTCTGAGTCCCTACGATATTCTCGAGCACATCAATCATTATTTATTCGAGACGGAAGGATTCAGCGGGAATCAGTTCGACTACTACAGTGCGGAAAACAACTACCTGAATAAGGTGATTGATAACCGCTGTGGGAATCCCGTAGGTTTGTCCTGTATTTACTGGTTGATCGGTAAACGGCTTAATCTCCCACTGACAGGGATTGGCATGCCGGGGCATTTTTTAATCCGGTTCCAGAATGAGCGGGAGGAGATCTACGTCGATCCCTTCAACAACGGCCGCATTCTCTCAAGAAAAGACTGCATCCGCATGGCGGCTGCCCTGGGCTTGGAATTCCACAACTCCCTTCTCAGTCCCACCACCAGCCGGGCCACACTGATCCGCATCTGCACCAATCTCGCCACCGCCTACCGACGCAGTGACAATCGCGAAAAATCCGCCCGGATCGAGCTCTTCATCAACTACCTGAATCGCCGGATCCAAGCCGGCGAACCAGTCGACCGCTAATCCCTTGCCCACTCCATCCCGGATCGGGCCCAACCCACAAAGCCATGCGGGCGACAGCTCAGTGCTTCGATGATTTGGCTGCGGATGAAACCTTGGCCTGGATTTCATCGCCGGAGAGCATGACCCCACGGCATTCCGCGGCCCCGCATCCACAGGCATAGAACTGCTTCCAGTTTTCAGGAAGATCGCCATCGCTGCACAAGGCGTAATCGAAGGTGAGTTCCTCTCCCTTCCGGATATGGCGGAGAGCGTCGATGAAAATTTTTGTTCCCTTCCTGGACCGCTTCACAATTCGGGCTGCAGGAGTGATTGATGAATTTGGATTCGTTGCCATATCTGCCACCATCGAGGCAGAACTCATCGTCCAGGCAGAAAAGGAAAGTGTGGTGGGTAACCATGGCACTTTCGTCATATCGTTCGGCACCCTCCTCATTGGTGATTTTCTGGCCGCGATATTGGATGATCCGACTTCCTTTCAGGATGCGTTGCCTGGCGAATACTCCCGACCCATGCAACCTGGACTGCCTCACTTCAATGATATCCTTATAGGCCTTTGAGAAATCTTTCATCGTCACCAACCGCATTAGAGAAATGCGAAGGGGAGATTTGATCAAGTTTAAAAAGTGGCAGGGAGTGATCCGTGTTGTGACAATACCCCCCATCAATCAATGCCAGACGCAAGGATGGGAGCGACTCAAGGATCTCCAGGGACTCACGGGCATTGTCATTGATGAACAGGGTTCTTTCTCCGGACTCCAGATAATCTTTGAGATAATCCACCTTCCGGGTGCCCACAAAAACCTTGCGATGGAGAAGCGGCTCCAATGTGGTCAATCCAGAAACCTTCCATGCCTGAAACGCTGGCGACCCTAATGTCATCAGGTGGACTTCCCATTGGGCGTCCCTGAATTGTCTTACTGCCGCTATGGCACCCGGGTATAAAAACCGGTCCATCTGAGATCGCACCAGGTTCTCGCACCGGACACTCAAATAGTGCTTCCGTCTGGGGTCACCCTGACTCAGAAAATCAAGGTGCTCGAGAAGGTCGTAATCCGGGGGGACCACCCGCCCCCGAATCAGAAAAAAGGCTCACCGAGTGAGCCTTGAATGTGTCTGGTGAAATCTCCAGTGCTGAACAAAGACACAACTTGAACTGCTCGGTGTCGAGCAAGGTATAATCGAGATCAAAAACGACAATCATGTGCGCCGGCCCTGGGGAATTAATCCAGATTGCGGAAGACCTCAAACATGGCGCATCCGAACTTCTCGGGATCGTGGCGGACAATCCCACCGTCCTGGTCGAGCAAGTCGAAATGGAATACATGTCTGGGACTCAGTGATTCAGCGGGGACGGGTTCGACAAACTCAGATTTCTGGGTTTTATAGCGATCCAGGAGATCCTCATCCGGTCTGGCGCTGTTCATCATGACATAATCCATCTGCCGATTGGCATGCTTTTCTATCTCATGAACAAATTCCATCGCAGTGAATTCATCGGTTTCGCCGTATTTTGTCATGATATTGACATTGTAGAGAACTTTGCCTGGGGCCTGACTGATAGCTTCACCCACACCTGGCACATTGAAGTTCGGAATGACACTGGTGAAGAGGTCTCCGGGTCCAATGAGTATGACATCGGCTTCCTGAATGGCATCCAGCACCGGGGGATAGACCTCAATATGGTCATTGTGGTGCGGCACCAAGTAGGTGTTCTTGATTTTTTCCCTTTGGTTGCCTCTGGGAACATCGATGGCCGCTTCCCCGAAGATGCGGCGGCCATCGGTCAATTCGGCAACCAGAGTCGCCCGATCGACTGTGACCGGCAGGACCTTGCCACGCACTCCCAGAACGTCGGCCAAAGCACTCACCCCTTCGGCAAAACTTCCAGTATATGTGGAGAGAAACGTGAGCAGGAGATTGCCAACGGAGTGACCCTTGAGTCGGCCAGTCCGCGAAAACCGGGACTGGAGAATTTTGCGCGTGACGGCTTGTTCCGGGGATAAAGCCAGAAGGCACTTGAGTATGTCGCCCGGTGGGAGGATTCCCAGTTCATCCCGGAGTCGGCCGGTGCTTCCACCGCTATCGACCATGGAAACGACTGAGGTGATTTCAATACCCGGAAGTGAGCGGAGAGAGGACAGCAACGCAAACTGTCCACTGCCGCCGCCAATAGTTAAAACTTTAAGCATGAGTCGATAAATTGAGAGAGCATGTTACTCAACAGTAACGGATTTTGCCAGATTTCTTGGCTGATCGATGTCCAAGCCTTTGAGCGATGCGACGTGATAGGCGAAGAGTTGCATGGGTATGGCAGTCAGGAGCGGGGTCAGACACTCCAATGTATCCGGAATATAGATCACGTCATCGGCGACCCGGGAAATCTCCTCATTGCCTTCGGTGGCTACAGCAATGATTTTACCTTTACGTGAGGCAATTTCCTCCATGTTACTTATATTTTTATCGTAAACCGAGTCATTGGGAGCGATGAACATGGATGGGAATTCCGGATCAATCAAGGCTATGGAGCCGTGCTTCAATTCTCCGGATGGGTAGCCTTCCGAGTGGATATAGGAGATTTCTTTGAGTTTGAGAGCACCCTCGATGGCGATGGGGTAATTGTATTTGCGTCCGAGGAAACCGAAATTGGTGTAGTCCTTGTATCGGTTGGCGATATCTCGGATGTGGTCATTCTGCTGGAGGATTTTCTGGATTTTGACTGGGATATTATGGACTTCCTGGAGGATATTGCGGCCCTCGATGAGTGAGAGCTGGCGCATGCGTCCGAAGTTGACAGCCATCAACACCAGGATCACGAGCTGCGAGGTGAAGGCCTTGGATGAGGCAACTGAAATTTCCGGCCCGATGTGGTTGTAGACTCCAGCGGTGGTTTCGCGGGAGAGTGTCGAACCGACAGTGTTGGTGATGCCCAGTGTGATGACACCTTTCTCATTGGCTTCGCGGATCGCCGCCAATGTGTCCGCGGTCTCACCGGATTGGCTGATAGCCAGAACAGCTGAACGATCGTCCCACACGGATTTGCGGTAGCGGAACTCCGAAGCATAATCCACTTCGGTCGCAATTCCTGACAGTTCCTCAAAGAGATATTGTCCAACCAGCCCCGCGTGGCGGGCGGTGCCGCAGGCGACAATCTTCATCTTTTCAACTTTGCGCAGATCGGATTTCACTTTTTCCAGGCCGCCGAGTTTTGGCATTGCCGGTATCTTCGATGATGCGGCCGCGGATGGAATTCTGGATGGTGGTGGGTTGTTCAAATATTTCTTTGAGCATGTAATGCTCGTAGCCGGATTTCTCCGCGGATGAGATATCCCAGTCGATTTCCTGTTGGGCTTTTTTTATTTCCACGGAATCGGGAGAGAATACCTGCACACCGGTGGGACGAATGTCGGCCAGCTCGCCATCATTCAGGTAGATCACAGATCGTGTATGCACCAGCATGGCCGACACATCCGAACTCAAGAGGTTCTCTTTTTCTGACACTCCTATGACCAACGGAGAACCGAAGCGGAAAGCAACAATCCGTCCGGGCTCGTCCTTATGAATGACGGCCACGGCAAATGCACCACGTAAAACCTTGATCACCCGGAAAACAGCCGCCTTCAGATCCCCCTTATAAAACTGAGCCAACAGATGCGCAATCACTTCAGTATCGGTCTCAGACCGAAACTTGATACCACGATCCTGAAGTTCTTTTTTGAGAGTCTGGTAGTTCTCGATAATACCATTATGGACCACGAATATTTTCTCATCGGTGTCCATGTGTGGGTGGGAATTGGCTTCACTTGGGACGCCATGCGTCGCCCACCGGGTGTGGGCAATCCCACATGTCCCCTCCATGGGCATCTCATTCACGCGCTCGCTCAGGTTTTTAATTTTCCCCAGAGCTTTGACGCATCGGGTGCCTCCATTTTCATGGACAACAACTCCCGCTGAATCATACCCGCGATACTCAAGCCGGCGCAGTCCCTCAATGAGAATATCCTGCGCGTTCGAGGGTCCTGTATATCCAAAAATGCCACACATAGTCCTGAATCCTTGAAAAAAAATTATATTTGAATGTCCCTTTTACGCTATTACTAGACGGCTGACTGAACCATAAGATTAGACAGATTTTGTAGAAATCCTGGATGGTCCGAACATCGGTTTGAAACGAGTTCCGGCCCTGGCACAAGCACAGCCAGAATATTCTCTGAAATGGGTCCATGCAAAACATTTTCATCTGGAACGATTTATGAAATAACTGATCGCAAGGACCGATAGTGAATACAGTGAACCAGACGAAAATCTTTCAGCTCCAGGAGAAAAAAAGAGGCAAACAAGGCATATGTGCCTTAACCGCGTACGATTTTCCTCAGGCACAAATGGTGGATCAAGCAGGGGTGGATGTGATTTTAGTGGGGGATTCGCTGGGAAATGTGGTTTTAGGCCGGCCTGACACCCTGGAAGTGACGATGTCTGAGATGCTGCACCATGTTCGGGCGGTGGCGCGGGCCCGATGCCAGGCACTTCTGGTGGCGGACCTTCCCAACCATAGTTACGATACGGTTGAGTCCGCCCTGGTGAATGCCCGATTGCTGATGGATGCCGGAGCGGAAGCCGTCAAATTGGAAGGAGGATCTGTCGTCTGTGCTCAGATTCAAGCCATTGTCGCGGAAGGCATTCCAGTCATGGGTCACGCGGGACTGCTCCCACAGACTGCCCATCTGGATGGAGGCTTCCGCATCAGGGGGAAAACGGACATTGAAGTCCAAACAATCAGGAAGGATGTGATGGCGATTGAATCTGCGGGTGCCTTTGCTGTCGTTCTCGAATTGGTTGAAAAAAATATTTCCGGGGAACTGACTCATTCTTTGACAATTCCGACGATTGGCATTGGTTCGGGCAGCCGTTGCGACGGGCAGATCCTGGTATTGCACGATTTACTTGGCCTGGGACCAGGGCCATTTCCCAAACACGCCCACCCACCAGTCCACTATTTTGAAAAAATGCTCGGAACGCTGAAGGCATGGAAATCTCAGGTCGAGCAGGGTCAATAAAAACGGAGATGAGCAATGAGTGAAGAATTGAAACTCAGTCACCTGGATGAATCAGGAAAGGTGCGGATGGTGAATGTGACCACCAAGGCAGTGCTGTATCGTGTGGCTACCGCGACGGGCAGAGTATATATGCGGGAATCGACGTTGCGGTTGATTTCCAGCCAGGCGGTTCCGAAAGGAAACGTTTTTGAAACGGCACGCCTGGCGGGCATTCTGGCAGCTAAGAAAACCGGGGAGTGGATCCCGCTGTGCCACCCATTGCCCATAGAAGGCTGCGATATTCAGATGGAGATCGATACGACCAATCACTGCATCGAAATCACCGCGACAACCAGCATCCACGCCAAAACAGGGGTGGAAATGGAATCACTCACAGCAGTGTCAGCGGCAGCACTCACAATCTACGATATGTGCAAAGCCGTTGATAAGGACATGACCATCTCGGATATCCGCCTCATCAGCAAAACCAAATCCCCTCTCCCGCAAACCTCCTCCTGATCTCATCCCATCCATTGCAGAGAAAAATTTGCGGCGAGTGGACAAAGGTGAAGCCGGCCAGGAACCCGTCCCGACCGGCTCAACCAACGATAGCGTAGTGAAATTGAAATTCTTATGCAGACTGCCGGGCGAATTTCTGCCATGGACCGGTGATGGCCAATGTGATCCCCGGTGACTGAATGTTGACAAATAATATCGGGGCATGCGGAGCAAAACAAACTCCGGCAAATTCAGATTCGTTGTATCGATTCCGGGCCAGTGCGTAAAGTTTGCCCTCGGGCGTGACACCCCGCAGATACTGAGTTGAGGCTCCGTCTTCTGCCAGAACGAGATCCCCCCAGGGGGCCACCGTCAGATTGTCGGCGAATTCTAATAGTTCGGCTTTCTCAGATTCAATAAATAATTCCAGTTTTCCCGGGAAAGTGGTTTCCAGATCGGTGCCCTCGTAGGGACTTGGGATGTATTTCCAGATTTGCCCTTTGCCGATGGGGCCACCATTGGTGCAGGCAAAATAAACCTGCCCTTGCCCGAACCACATGCCTTCACCCCGGGCAAAGACGGCAGCTCCCGCCTTGTGGCCGCGGATTCTGAGATCGTCTTTTTCGCTGTCGATGTCCTCCAGATCGACCCAGGTGACCGGGAGGGCTTGACCTTGCTCCACCAATTTTCCCGCACCTGATTCTTTGGGCCAGTTCCGGGTATCCAGAGATGGGCGATCCAGGACCATAAGAGCCTGGAGTTTTCCTCCAACCTGCAAATGTCCGGGACGATCGGGAATAAACCGGTAGATCAGACCATCCCCCATGTCCTCAGTCTGATAAACAATGCCCGACCTGGGATCCACTGCAACCGCCTCATGGCGGAACCGTCCCATGGCCTTGAGCGGAATCGGGTTGGCTAATTCAGGCAGGAATGTCGCCGGGACTTCAAAATTATACCCATGCCCGCGGGCACCAAATTCACCGGGTCCGAGTTCCACAGGTTCCTCACAGGTGATCCACGAGCCCCATGGAGTGGGTCCACCAGCGCAATTGCGGCTGGTTCCAGCGAGGCTGAGAAATTCGCGGACAACCCGTACCGTTTTAGGGTTGTAGACCACGGTGGATGTTCCGCCCAGGTGAGGCATGAGATCTTTGCCTGGGTCGTAAAATTTCTCTGCCGGGATCTGGCTGCGCAACTGGTTTTTCAGCCCGAAGGCTCCATGAAAAACCTCTTCGGGAGAAAGTTCGTGGTTTCTCACCAGAATGATATGGTCCCCGGGCCCACGGAAGGCAGCCATTCCATCCGGTTTG
>JAJOIW010000161.1 GCA_021209225.1 Verrucomicrobiota bacterium | reverse complement strand
GGTCATCAGGCTTCAGTGATGACTCCCGTTTTATCGTGGGGTTCGGGAAAAATTTCCACAGGTTCCCGAACCGGAATGGGTGACGCATGTGACTTTGGGTGGAGGGAATGTCTACGGAGGGATTCGCAGATTCGTGTGGCAGGAGAATGTGGAGATTCTTTTTGTGGAGCATGAAGGCTTTTTTGGAAGAGCTGGCCTCTATGGAGAGTGGGGTCAGGACTACCATGACAATGCGGCTCGATTCGCTTTTTTTTGTCAAAGCGATCTGGCATTGGGTGAGGTTTGGTCCATTCCATCCGGAGATTATCCATCTGCACGACTGGCAAACATCGATGTTCCCCATGATTTGGAAGCATTTGGAGAGATCGGGAGAAGAGGGTGAAGAGGATGAGGTGGCGCCGCCGAGGACGGTTCTGACGATCCACAATCTGGCATATCAGGGAGTTTTTCCATCGCATCAGTTTCCTCTGTGGGAAATGCCTTGGGATTATTTTAATGATGCCAATCTTGAATTTTATGGTCAGTGGAACTGCTTGAAAGCCGGGATTGTTCATGCGGATTTATTGACGACCGTGAGTCCACAATATGCATTGGAGATTCAGACATCGGAATTCGGGTGTGGACTGGAGGGGGTATTGGAGAAGCGGAAAGATGATCTGTATGGAATTTTGAATGGTGTGGATTATGAGGAATGGAAGACGGTTCAAAATCCATGGCTGCCAGTTTCATACAATGCGAAGAGTATCGGGTTTAAGACGCGGATGAAGCAAAGGCTGCAGGAGGAACTGGGATTACCTGTGGATGGAGAGATTCCGGTGTTTGCCAATATTGGGCGGATAGTTGAGCAAAAAGGAATGGATATATTGATTCCTTCGATTCGCGAATTGTTACAGAATGGGACTCCGCTGCAATATATTCAACTGGGAACCGGAGACCCACACTATGAAAGCCAGATCCACAGACTTTCTGAAGAATTTCCAAGCCATGTGGCAGTTCAGATTAACTATAATCACGGACTGGCGCACCGGATTGAGGCTGGAGCGGATTTTTTTCTTATGCCATCGAGATTTGAGCCCTGTGGATTGAACCAACTGTATAGTCTCCGCTATGGCACGGTCCCGATAGTGAGGGCGATCGGCGGGCTGCACGACTCGGTGACAGATATCTCAGAAAATTTTGAAGGGGCGAATGGGTTTAAATTTTATTATTATACAGTTGACGCTCTGATGCACGTGATAAAACAGGCTTTATATTTATATGAGGATAAGTATATATTCAATAAATTCAGAAAAAAGGGGATGGAACGGGATTTCAGCAGCCTGAGAACGGCGGAAAGATACGCTGAATTGTATGAACGGACAGAGCGGATTTCAACCAAAGAAATAAATCAGAAATCCAATACAATTTGAAGTGAGATGAATAAAATGAAATTATCCGATGACTGGCGTACGTGGAAGCGGAATGAATCCTCAGGAATAAATGAATAACAAGAATTCGTTTCAGCTGGCATGGCATGAAGTCATGAAATTGCGACTGAAGAAATTGGCGATAGTGGTGGTGTCGGGGGTTCAGTTACTGTTGCCGGAAAGTCTTGTGGGTCAGGTAACGGAATTGGACCCCATTGACCCTGAGAGTCGGCTTGAGATGTATGATTTTGAGGAAACGGAAGCGGTCTGGGATCATTCGGTTGCGTTTGGACTGACGCTGGCCACTGGCAACAGTGATGTGTATCTTTTTAATGCCTCGTATTTTGCTGACAGGCGTGGGACGCCGAACGAGTTGAGTTTTGGAATTGATATGAATTATGGTCAGCAGAGTGGAGAATCGACGGCTGAGAGTTACAATGGGTATTTGCAGTATAACAGACTTCTGACGGAGGACCGGTATTTTGGATATATGCGGGGGAGTTTCATGCGGGATGCCATTGCGGAATTGGATTATAGATTTGGCGTGGGGCCAGGTATGGGAACGTATCTGATACACGATGATGAATCTTCATTAGGTGTGGAATTGGGAGCATCCTATATCATTGAAAAACAGGGGATGTTTAAGGGGAATTATGCGGCGTTCCGTATTGGGCAAACATTCCAGAAGCAGTTTAATGAACGGGTGCGTCTGTGGCAGGCGATAGAGATTCTGCCGGAGATTGGCAATTTTGAGAATTTTTATGCCTTTTTTGAAATTGGGGTTGAGGCACAATTTTCTGAAAGAGTATCTCTGCGGGTTCGCCTTCAGGATATCTATGACAATACCCCATCATTTGAGCGGAAATCCAACGATCTGAGGTTGATTACTGGATTGTCCTATTATTTTTGAGGGGGTGGATGGATTGAGGTGGCAGGGATGGCTGATGGGGTGAGGTGAACGGATGTCCAATAGACGGCGATTAAAACGAGCCCGCCGCCGATGAATGTGTTCCATGAGATGGATTCTCCTGGAATAAACAGAGCAGACTGGATGACCCCGCTGAGCGGGATGAGAAACCGGTATTGGGCAAGGACAATGACTGGATGGTGGCGAATGAGTGAGTTCCAGATGGAGAATGCCAATCCGGAGACGGCTGCCAGCCAAAGGGTCATGAAGCCGATGGATGGGTTGAGAAATAATTTTATTGAGCTGAGTGACTGGTGACCCAGGCAGATGAGGCTGAATCCGCCCGCGAGCAGAGAAATGCCGGTTGCAGAGGTTGGAGAGAATGAGGCAGGTAAAAACCGGATGGACACGGCAGCAATGGCTCCCGAGAAGGCGGCGAGCATGAATAAAAAGCCACCGACCCAGGGGTTCCCATTGAGGGCTTGTGGAGAATAGACTGCGATAGTTGCCCCTATCAAACTGACACCTATAGCGCACCAGGATCTCCAATCCGGCCAGGGTTGTTTGAGCAGCAGTGGAGAAAGCACGAGCCACCAGATGCTTCCAAAGCCAGTCATGATACTTCCGAGCACTCCGCTTGCCCGGGCCATACCTTCATAAAAAAAGACATATTGTAGGATGGTTTGAAAGAGGGTCAGGACGATGAGGACACGGAAAGGGAATGGACCGCGGTCAGGGTCGGGTGGTCGGAATGAGGAGGTGGACAGGAGACAGACAAACAGACCGGCGAGGAAAAACCGGAGGCCGGCAAACAGGTAACGGAAACTGGCATCGACCTCACCTGAAAGATTGTAGACGAATTTGATTCCGGGAAAGGCACTTCCCCACAAGGCGGCGCATATGATGACCCAAAACAGGAGGTGCCAGGATGGTGGGGATTTTTTCACTGTGAAAACAAGTCAGACATTTTCGGGATTCTGTAATTGTATCAGGATTTTCCCGATCGCCTGGCGGTTTCTGAGTTGAATGAGGCCAGCAGTGGCGGATTCGAGGGGGTGGATGGAGTCGATGACAGGTTTGAGTTGGCCATTCTCCAGCCATTGGAGAGTGTGGATGAAATCCGCATGGGTGCGGCCGTAACTTCCAATGATTTTCTGTTGTTTGACAAAAAAGGGCCATAAGTTGAGTGAGATGGATTGGCCGGCTGTTGCGCCGCAGGTGACGATGGATCCGTTTCGGGCGAGGCAGTGGAAGCATTGTTCAAGGAGAGTGCCGCCGACATGTTCGATGATGAGGTCGACGCCCTGTTTGGCTGTCAGACGCCGGACTTCATGGGGCCAGTGAGTGAGGTGATGATTGACCACTGCATCTGCTCCGAGAGAGCGGGCCAGACTGGCTTTTTCCGGGGATGAAGCTGTGGCAACAACCCAGGCTCCCAGGGCTTTCGCGATTTGAATGGCATAGCAACCAACGCCGCTATTGGCTCCGATGACGAGAATTTTTTGTCCGGGATGAATGGTGGAGCGGTTGGTGAGCATATGCATGGCAGTTGATCCTGCCAGAACAACACTGGCGAGGGATTTCAGATCGGTACTGTCCGGCACTGGATGGACCATTGATGCGGGAACCAGAATTTCATCCGATAATCCCCCATCCCGATGCACACCGAGCAATTGACTATGCAAGCAGAGTGAATGTTCTTCGTTTTGGCAATATTCACATGATCCACAATAGATATTGGACTGGATGGCCACTTTGGTGCCGGGAGCCATGCCATGGACCCTGTTTCCGGTGCGGAGGATTGTTCCTGAAATTTCCCCTCCCAGAACTCTGGGCAGAGAGATGGGCAATGGGAGTCGACCTTGTTCGGTCCAGAGATCCAGGCGATTTAATCCACAGTATGCGACAGCAACCACGACCTCATGGTGGGATGGGAGGAGAGGCTCGCCGGTGACCAGCCGAAATTCGCCGGGTTCCCCGTGTTTCACCAGTTCCAATCGTCTCACATGCCGCATTTTCAGACTCAACCGGCCACAGAATAGAGATGAAGTGATTTATTTCAACAGAATACAAGGGATTGGGAGTGGAGATTTTCCGTGGTTTTAGAGGCAAAAAAGGGGGCCGATGAAAATCCCTATTGACTGGCAAAACAAAGATGTTCTAATTGGGTCCTTCTCTCATGAGAGCCGCAAAAAAATTCAAGAGGGCCTTTACCCTGATTGAGCTGCTGGTGGTGATTGCCATCATCGCCGTATTGGCGAGCATGCTGTTACCGGCCCTGGCGAATGCCAAGAACAAGGGGAAACAGATCTTCTGCCTGAATAACCTCAAACAGATGGGCATTGCCCTGAATTTGTATACTGAGGAGTATCAAAAATATCCGGGACATCATACCACGACCGATGCTGTGATCATGTGGCCCGGGCGACTCATACCCTACCTTGGAAACAATCGGCGGGTGTTCTTCTGCCCCATGAATAAGCCATATGCCGAGTGGCAGACCAATCGTTTGAGTATAGCGCGGACGTTCCCATTCAATATCAACAACAACAGTTTTTTCAGTTACGGCTACAACGACTGGGGAACGCGGGAATTTCATGTGCCGCACCTTGGACTTGGCGGGCATGTTGGGGATAAGACGCACGGGGAACTGCCCGCAAACAAGGTAAAAGCGCCGGCCGCGATGGTAGCCATTGGAGACAGCCGGACAGATGGCAACTGGGACACGGCCATTGACCCAACAGATGGGGGACGTGAGCATCTGAGCAGGCGGCATAACAACCGCTCCAACATCCTGTTTGCGGATGGCCATGCAGTGCTGTGTGACACGGATGATTATACAGTCTCGTCCTTGTTCAGCACCAAGCCCAGCTTTATCCGTCAGTGGAACAATGACAATCTTCCACACAAGGAGACCTGGTAAATGGTCAGGCTTGGCAAAACTTATCGCATGGCATCCGTGCCGGCCATTGTTCTGGTGGCCTTGGCAACCGCACTTTTGAATGGTTGCAAGGACAAATCCGCATTGATGGATTTTGATGCGGAAGTTTGTTATTGGCTGTGCAAGCGGGACAACCACGAATTCACCTGCACTTTTGATGAACTGGGGGAATTCCAGACCACTGGCGGGCACGCTGGCCAGACTTACCTGTGTCCGATCTGCAAAAAGAATGACGCGGTGGTCCGGCTCCCGGATACCCCGGAGGTCATCGAAAGATTCAAGAAAACCAAATAGGTCGCGGCGCTTGTCCGGATTCTGGAATCCACGGGTTGATCGGGCCCTGAAGAGGTACTGGATCCATCATGGATGCAGAAGGGGTCAGATTGGGCATCCTGCGGGATGAGGTTTCCATGAGAATCTGTTTTCAGGGATCCGCTATCGCATTCCGAGTGAAAGGCAATTTTCTTGCGGGAATGTGAGGCTGGTCGGGGAATGATGGGGGAACGATGGATCCAGGATGAGTCAAACTGTCGCTTTTGAATCTGGGTAAAACTATTGCCAAGTGGTGCGACACGCTGTAGCTTGACACATTATGGCATTCTATAAAGTAGCGTTGTTATTTGCGGTATACACATTAGTGATGACGATAGGGGTTGTGATGATGGCCAAGGGGGCTCCATGGCTTTTGGTTGGGGGATTTTTGCTGACATTATTTGGATTCAGCAAATACGGGTGCTTAAACCATTAAGTTGAAAGTATCGAGATTGTCGTCCATGAGATCATGGATGTATTACAAGACTGGCCCCGCACTCAGTGTCCACGAAACTGCCCATCAGACCGGAGATACCGAAGAAGGCCATCTATAGGCTCTCGGTATACTTCCGATGTCTCCAACGATTGAAACAGAATGGTATACCCACAGTTTCCAGTGAGGCATTGGCCTTGGCGGCCGGGGTCAAGCCCACACAGTTAAGAAAGGATCTGGCCTATTTTGGTCAATTTGGGACGAGGGGATTGGGATACGACGTGGAGCAACTGCTGACACTGACTTCGGATTTGCTGGGAACAACCCGGCTGCAACCGGTGATCCTGGTGGGGGTTGGGAATCTGGGGACAGCTTTGTTGTCTTATAATGGATTTAACGCGGAAGGCTTCGATATAGTCGGGGCGTTTGATATTCAGGTGACCAAGGCGAGGCAGGCCAAGCTTTCGGTTCCATTGTATCCGATGAGTGATTTGTCGAAGGTGATTGAGGAACAGGATGTGCATGTCTCCCTGCTGACTGTACCAGCGCATGTGGCGCAGGAAGTGGCGAATATTCTGGTGAGGGAGGGGATCAAAGGCATTCTGAATTTTGCCCCGGTTGTGTTAACGGTTCCCGATGACGTTCAGGTGAACAACGTCAACCTCGCCATGGAGTTGCAGAACCTCAGCTATTTCATCAAAAAGTGAAGCGGCTCATTCAGAGGCACTGGATTCGGGCATTGGCACGAATGTGGAAGGTTGGCATGTCTGGCCTCGTGTTGGCCGTCAGCATGATGTTCGGGGTATGCCAGGAACTGATTGAAAATTTCCCATCGCCGCATATCCCCCGTGAATTCCGGGGGGTCTGGATAGCGACGGTTGGCAATATTGATTGGCCGTCCCGATCTGGAATGAGCAGTTCGGAGATGCAGAAGGAGCTGGCTTTATTGATCCGCTCCGCGCGGGCGACGGGATTCAATGCGGTTATTTTCCAGGTGCGTCCAGCGTGTGAGGTGATCTACCCATCCCTTCTGGAACCCTGGTCGGAAGTTTTGACCGGGACCTGTGGCAAAGCACCTGACGGTGGATTCGATCCCCTGGCATTCGCGATTCAGGAAGCACATGGTCAAGGAATGGAACTCCATGCATGGATCAATCCATTCCGTGCCCGGCATCATACAGCCAAATCCCCTCCCCCATCCAATCATGTTTCTGTCCTCAATCCCAAATGGGTTCGTCAATATAATTCCTATTTATGGCTCGATCCGGGAATTCAGGAGGCTCAGGAGCATACTTTGGCGATCGTATCAGAAATCCTGAGTCAATATAATGTGGATGGGATCCATCTGGACGACTATTTCTACCCCTATCCGGAAAAGAAAAAGAATGGTCAAATGCTGGAATTTCCGGACTGGTCCACTTACGAGGGTTACCGCAGGCAGGGTGGAGATTTGAATCATCCGGACTGGAGGCGGCTCTGCATTGATCAATTTGTGAGCGCGTTGTATTCGCGCGCGCATGAGGTGAGGCCGACTGTCAAGGTTGGCATTTCTCCCTTTGGCATCTGGCGTCCCGGGCATCCGGAGGGAATTGTGGGCAAGGACAGTTTTGAGTCGCTGCATGCGGATTCCAGGAAGTGGTTTAATCTGGGATGGATGGACTATTGTGTGCCACAACTTTATTGGAAGCTGACGTCCCCTGGTCAACCATACGAACCTCTTCAGAACTGGTGGGCGCATCAGAATCTGGCTCAACGGCACCTGTACCCGGGACTCAACCTCTCCAATGCCGGATTGGGAAAATGGGATGCTTCGGAAATTTTCGCTCAGATTGAGGCCACACGAAGGCATCCTGGAGCGCAGGGGAATGTCCATTTCAGCGCCAGATATCTGCTGGCGGAAGCGGAGCACAAGCTGGGATGGAAACTCAAGGATGGGCTGTATTCCTATCCAGCGATTGTGCCTGAGATGCCATGGTTGAACCGGGACCAGCCGAGGCCACTATCCCCCCGGGTCGTGTTAAAGCGGGGCGTCCACAATAACCAATCTGGTTGGGTCCTGAACTGGCTGCCACCTCAGAAATATATGAGAATCAGGCATTGGGTGGTGCAGCGACAGATCCGGGGACAGTGGATCCATACCCTGGCATTACCTCAATCCAAAGGTTTTTTTTATTGCGGATGATCCAGCTCAGGAAATGGAGACACTGAGTGTTTCTCTGGTGGATCAACTCAACCAGCAAAGCAGCTCAGTGGGATTCAAATTCCAGGTAAACCGGGCGACAGGAATGAATTGACTGGGCGATGTCATCGACCTGTTGGAAAATTTATGCAGACACGGGTGGCACATTCACTGATGTCCTGGCATATCCACCTGGCACAAAGTGGAATTCCAACCCGGGGCGCCTGAAAGTTTTATCCACTGGTGCAGTGCGGGCCACTGTCCTCTCATCGCAATCCAGCAAGCTGCAGGTGAGATTCAACCCTCAGGCCAGTGGACTGCCGCACGGATTCTGGAAGTGGTTGTGCACTCCAAAATGTCCTCCATTCACCCCCGCGGTACAGGATACGGATCAGGTTTTTACCATATTGGATTCGCAGGGCGGGTGGGTTGAGCTGGATCGGGTCGCTGATCCTTGCCATGAGGGGGATATTGTGGAATTCATCTCGGTGGATACGGCACCGGTTCTGGCGGCAAGGATTCTGACGGCGACACCCCATGGATCACCACTTCCCAAAATTGATTTTGTGATCGCCACAACATTGGCGACCAATGCATTGCTGGAGGGAAAAACACCCCCGGTAACCCTTTTTATCAATGCTGGATTTGAGGATGTGCTCTCCATTCACAATCAGCAAAGACAGTCCCTGTTTGAACTCAAACCCACGCGATCCACTTTTCGTCCCCAGTTTGTGGTTCCGATAGAGACCCGGGGAAACGTCCGTGGCGAGGACATACATCCGTTGTGCCTCACTGGGGATGTGATTTATGGCTGGAGGAAATTTCTCCCTCAATCGCAGAACGCGGCAGTCTGTCTGATCCATAGTGATAAGAATCCGGAATCAGAAAACCGCATTTCCCAGGTGCTGATCGAGAATGGATTTTGTGCGGTGACGGCATCGAATGAACTTTGGGCATTTCCGGGGTTGCTTGAGCGAGCGGAAACGACGGTTGTCCATGCGGCCTTGAAGCCGATCATGGAGGACTATCTTGGAGCCATTGAGCGATCCGGACCCGATGTTCGGATTCACGTCATGACGAGCAGTGGCAGTTTGAGACCGCGCCATAAGTTCCTGGCCAAAGACAGCCTGCTCAGTGGCCGGCCGGGGGAGTCATCGGTGTGGGACATATATCCAGACAATGTCAATTACCCAGAGTTATAGGTTTGGATATGGGTGGCACCAGCACAGATGTCTGCCGGTATGAGGGTGGCCCCACGTTGAGGTTTGAACACCGGGTGGGAAATGCCCGCATAGCGGGACCATCCGTGGAGATTGAAACCGTGGCAGCTGGAGGAGGATCTATCTGTGGATTTCGTGACAGTCGGATATTTGTCGGTCCTGAGAGTGCCGGTTCCAGGCCTGGTCCCGCGTGTTATGGATATGGGGGGCCATTGACTCTGACGGATGTGAATC
>JAJOIW010000168.1 GCA_021209225.1 Verrucomicrobiota bacterium | reverse complement strand
CCACCCTGATCTTCAAAAGTATACGAGGCACCGGCTTCCACCTGCAGTGAGGCAACATCGCTTTTGATGAAATAGTAACCAACACCGGGACCGATTGAGAGACGCAAGTTCAGGTCAGCAATATCATCATGGATGGCATCACCCGGAGATAACCAAACAGCTTGTCGTGTATAGGCGATTGTACTGACCGAACCCCCGAATGTAATTCGCGTTCACGGTACCATCATTGGAGCCATAAGTGGCGGTGGCACCCAGGCTGACTTCATTTTCTGACCCTTTTCGGTCTGCCTGGAAGTTGGCGGCCGCTAACATGGTTTCGCTGTTTCCGCGGGTTAAAGTCACACCGAATGAAGCGGACTTATCCCACTTCACCTCGTCCTGCGCCACAGCAGATGCGACACCCGTGGCGGCAACTAATATTCCTAATGAGAGTTTGTTCATTGAGATAGGTTTGATCAATTGATTTTAATTTATTGGTTGGTCATGCAAATATTTCGCCAGAACACAACAAATCTCCGCCAATGACTGACGAAGAATTGCGTTTTTCGACGTATGGGCCAGAGGATTATTCTAAATAATTTTCACGACAAGAAGAAATTATCGAAAAGATCAGTCCAGTGGGATGGGGATCAGTATTGAAATGTGGATTCGACATCGATATTCGGGCGGGTGAGCTGATCACTGCTCAATCGCACAGTGAACCGGACGTCATCGCGTTTGAGAGCTTTGACTGTGACCCGCCAGGATACGGTGGTTCTGGGTTCAATCCGCACGAGGGGTTCCATAAGAATTTCCTGAACTGTTTTGGGTCCGACCACTTTTTTATTTCCGTAGTTTGGCGGTGCTTTCGCCATAGGAGGTGATAAATTCCTGGGAATCCTCCATTTCGCAGATCAGGACCACATTCGAAGCCGGAGCGGTTCCCTGGTTTGTCACCGTGATTTCATAGACCAGTTCTTTGCCAATTTCCACTGGATCCACGAGATCCCTCACATCCATGGCAATGGCAGCAATGCCAGCAAAGCGCACAGATGTGCTGGCCGTCCGGGCGGCCAATCCCTGGGCGGAAACAACACCGGAGAAGGCATATTCCCCGGGACTGGTTGCCACGACGGTTGCACATAAATCCTTTTTGTCGGCTGCGGCAAGATCACTTATGTCCCAACGGACCATGGACCCAAAGGATCTCCCGGACTCATCAGCAGAGACAAAATTGATGCCGGGCGGCAGACTTAATTCAATGGTCACATTCCGGGCCGGAGCATTGCCGCTGTTTTCAATCACCAGGCAGATATTGGCCTCACGTCCTATGAACCTTTCCTCCGGGGAGTCAGCGGTGATTTCAAGTTTAGGGGCCCGGACTTCACTGACGACGGAAGCCTTGTCCTGAACTCCCTGAGCGGTTGTGACCTCCAGTTCCAGTGGGTATTCTCCGGGAGCGCTGCTCATCAGTTCAAATGTGAAGGGAACTTCTTCCCCAACGGCCAGAAAAGGACTGTTGAGTTCAATGACCTGAGCTCCGGAAAAACTCTGCAACCCATTGGGAATCTTGCCTGAAATGCGCAGGTTCGTGAGATTGCTGGAACCCGTGTTTTTTATTTTGACTTCGTATCGGAGAGATTGGGAGGACAGACTCACCTCCGGGGCAATCACGGACAATTCGACGCTGGCACGCGTGACTGAAATGGTGTCACAGACAGTGGGCTGAAATGTTGCCCACCCACAAGTTGTCACGTCGCCTTCAGCCATGGCACGCCCTTCAATCCGGATGACTTTGGATTCGCGCGGACCCAGGCTGCCCAAGTCCCATTTGGATATGCCATTCTGGACCTTGGGCTCGAATGGGAGGGAGGCGGTGGTTTCAAAGTTTTCAGAAATTTTGTCGTAGATGGCGACGTCGATGAGATTCTGGGCAGTCAGGTTCTGGGCGCGGTATTCATAGGAGAAGACTTTGCCGACGGTGACTTCACGCGGAACAATTTTCTCCAGGAGCAATCCACTGCTGGAGAGCTTTCCAGTAGGAATGGGCACAGAACCCCGCACATAAGTGATCCCATCCCGTGTGATCGTTTCGGTTGTCAGGATTTCTTCCGTCGTGGTCAGAAAGGCGCCAGATTCCTGGGCTGTTCCCCCGAGGGGAATGCATGCCAGAAAAAAAGCTGTCATCAGACTGGCACCGTATACAAATAAATTGTTTCTCATTTTCATGACCAGGGCATTATTTATTCAGGACAGGTCAATAGGAAGGGAGGTGAAGCGAGACTCACCGGACCTGAATCAATTCGTTTCGAAGTTGGGTCACCAGATCTGCGAGAATCAAGGCACTCAACGGAAAATCACCCGGAGATCATGACTTGAGAAACTGATCAGATTGGGTGAGTCAAGCCGCCGGATTAACCCTTCAATAGCTTCGTGATTATAGACTTCTGTCGATTTTCCACAATAAGAAGTTGCAGCTTTTTTCAATGGGACTGCCAGTGATAAAACGGGACAGGACCGGATGCGGAGAGGCTCTGCTCCGCTGCCGCCAGGGAGGGAATTATGACAGATGAACTGGCGCAGTGAATGGAGGCTTACTGGCGGGGGCCAGTTGGGAGGGGAGCCTAATGATGATCGGGGGCAGCCAGGTGGTTGTCCGCCGGGGGATGGGAACTGGAGTGATCCTGAGGTGTGTCTGAGTGACCTGCCGCAGAAGACTGCGAGGAAGGGGTCGGATGGGATGGGGATTCACTCAAATCTATACTCAGAACGGCTGAGTAAGGAGGGATGGTGTCGACCGTGGGGGGGGATTTTCCCATGGCCTTGATATGAATTGAGTCGGGATGAATGCCACGGAATGTGAGGAAATCCCGGAAGGCTTCCGCACGTTGCTGGCTGGTTGCCATGCCATTCTGGGCGTATTCCCTGACTGACGAATAGCCGGTGATGTTGAAATGGACGGAGAAGTTGAGAGCCTGCGCAGCGCGGCTGATTTCGACCAGCTGATGGGAAATCTGGGTGAGATGTTCCTGGTGGCTCTCAGCCACGACCGCCTCAAATGGTTTGAAGATCAATGGGGTATGGGTCAGAGTGCGGATCTTGGCTTCAAGCAACTGCCGGGGGGGAAAAGGATTCCGCATCGGTTAAGGTGGATGGCCAATCCAATGCCAGTTCAAAAAAAGTCGATTTCCTCAATTCCAGGGATGAGTCGGGCGACCTGAGTCGCATTTTCGATCCATGAAGCTGGAGCAGAGCCAATGGCGACCAGTCGATTTCCTGCCAGAGAAAGTGTTGCGGTTGGGGGTGGTGAGAGGTTTTTCCAGGCACGGCGAATGACAATTTCGGGATCGAGTGAGCAATAGGGTTCGACATGCAGCTCGACCCGGTTCTCCAGACCCAGATGCTTGATGGAAGCAGTGGGATTCTGGGACAAGGGATCCGCAAGCAGGTTGACTTTGAGTGACTGGCCGCGCTGATGGGCCCGCACGACGGTGATTCCCGGCAGGTTTTCAAATTCATCCACCAGGCGTTTGAATTCCTGGCTGGCAGAAAAATTCTGCGCCAGTGAGTGCCCCGCAAGTATGGCTCCGAACACCAGGGCGGCCGCAGTCGAATATATGGATAACCGATCCGGCCGGATTGCCTTGACCTGGGCCAATGCGAACCATTCATCCAATTCAATAAAACTGGTGAGTTCCTCGTCTGAGGCCCAATCAGTCATGCCGTCCGGAAGAAAAATATGGGGATGCTGGTCAGCAATATTTTCAATAATCGAATATATCCTGCGGCCAACTTTTGTTTCGCCCTGGGACTGGTAGTGGCAAATAGCTGCCCAGGTATCGCCTGTCAGGATATGGGATTGACGTCCGGTGGGGCTTGTCCTGACGCGAATCGGGTCATAATCCTCAGTTTCCTCCCAGCCAATCTGTGCATTGCTTTCGACATCCACCAGCCAGTTGGCATCCTTGCTGGACTCCGGACGAGCCAGGCCAATGGAGTGAATGGTGCGGAGTGGATGGCGTGCATAGATCCTGATCGCCTGAGGAAAATTCACCCGGGCCGGACGGATGATGCGATGCAGGGGTTGCCATTCGTCAATATTCCTGACCCGCTTCCCCCAGATCCGGGGCGACAATACGAATTCCACAAGCGAAGCCAGGCCAAAAAAACTTTCGACCACCAGGGATTTCCATGAAAACCTTTCAGAGTTGTTCAGAGTGATGGTGGCTCGTGAAACCATGCCAACCTGCCCTCGGGGCATGGAATGAGGGGTGGTTTCAGGCGAATAATGGGATGAAAGACCCTTGAGAACCTGGCCAGGATCATAGTCCTCATCCGAATCGGCCGGACCATGATCCGAATCGTCTCCTTCTGAGGCATGGACGTCGGACGTGCCTGGGACAGACGGAGGCGCATCCTCCCGCTTGGGTGCAAGGGATGACGAACCTGCGGCGGCCTCCTCCTTTTCCATCGCCGAAATTTCCTCCTCGGTTGGAATTGGCTCTGGATCAGATTGGTAACTCTCAAATTCCTTCAACAAATCATCCAATGCACTGGAAAGATCCCCACCGGAATTGTCCTCACCATCCAGAAAACCGCCAGTGGACTTTCCGTCCAACTGATCCTGACTATCACTCATTGATGGCCTTTTACAGTCACTAAATCGGCCTTATTTGTCATCCGGTTTACCGTGACTCTCATTTCCCCGCCGGATGGACAAAAATGGGAATTTTTTCTCAATTTCAGCCACCCGCCGGGTGAAAATTTCGGATCTCTCATGACAGGAAAGCCCATCTGAAGTTTTCAGATGCGCGTTCTGTTTCGGTTCACAGAATTCCTGCTCCGATTTGAAAATGTACTCATCGGGTTCAAGGTCCATCACAAATTCATTTCATTTGGTTGACCATTAAATCGGATTGGAGCGTAATGTGTTAAGGACGGAGTTGTCGCCATAAGTGGCAGACGGCCGGCCCGAGGCAGAGAAAATCAGTTATGAACGCCCGCTCATCCGATGGTGAATGCTGTTTGACCACCCGAAATCCGGGGGGGGATGGCACACATTCGCCTGCCTGCCAAACTGGACACCGATTCGGTCGGGAGGTCCTGGGATAGGGTGTTCCAGTTCATTAAAGCGCCGGGAATATCTGGTGTGGAGTTGGATGCTTCGCGGCTGGAGTTCTGTGACACCGCGGGACTCAGCTTTCTTTCCAGCCTGAAAAACCAGGCAGTGACCCATCAACTGCCCATGACTATGAAGGGACTTTCCGGAGAGATTGCCTCCCGGTTATCGACATTTGAGGACTTCCTTGCGACCGAGAGGCTTGAAAGGCCCACGCAACCATCCAATATTTTTATATCAACGGGGAAATCCCTGCATCATCTGGCAAAAGATTTTCAGGAGCAAATCATGTTTCTGGGCGAACTGCTGCTGCATTTTGCCTCGACGATCAGGAATCCCGGGTCCTTTCCTGTTTCCGAAGTGTGGCGGCTTGCGGAGAAAGTGGGTGTTCAGGCACTTGGCATTGTGTCGCTGATCAGCTTTCTGATCGGGCTGATTATGGCCTTCCAGTCGGCGATTACCATGAAGCTGTTCGGGGCGGAATTATATGTGGCCGATCTGGTGGGAATCTCGCTGGTGCGTGAGCTTGGGCCGTTAATGACAGCGATATTGCTGGCTGGGCGCACCGGCGCAGCGTTTGCGGCAGAATTGGGCACGATGAAAGTCAATGAGGAGATTGATGCATTGACGACGATGGGGTTGAAGCCGGTGAAATTTCTGGTGATGAGTCGCGTGACGGCGACAGTCCTCATGGCGCCGGTATTGACGGCCTATGCGGATTTGATGGGGTTAGTGGGTGGAGGAGTGGTTTTTTGTTCATTTGGTTTCCCACTGGTGACATATATGCATGAGTTGGATGTGGCCATCAAGGTTGTGGATTATGTGGGTGGGACGGCGAAAGCTTTTGTATTTGGATTTTTAGTGGCGGCTATTGGATGTCTGCGAGGGTTGCAGACGCGGAACAGCGCCAGTTCAGTGGGGGAATCCACCACATCGGCGGTGGTGAGTGGCATCGTTCTGATTGTCGTGGCTGACGGAATATTTTCGGTTGTCTATTATTATCTGGGAATTTGAGATGGTGCAGATCAGCGACGACAATGAGGGATGGACCAACAAACCAGGAGTCAACGCTGGGGACGTGGCGATTGATGTGCGTGAATTCACCACCGGGTATGAAGACAGGGTCCTGCTGGAGGATTTGAATTTTTCGGTCCATCACGGTGAGATTTTCATCATTCTGGGTGGATCGGGCTGTGGAAAAAGCACCTTGCTCAAACACCTCATCGGACTCTACACACCGTGGTCCGGCTCGATCCGCATTTTGGGGCGTGAGTTAACTCAGGCCAGTGAAAAGGAGCTCAATGAAATCCGCCGGGATTTTGGGGTGATGTACCAGAGTGGCGCATTGTTTGGATCCATGACAATACTGGAAAATGTGTGTTTACCCTTGAGCGAATGGACGGAACTTCCCCGCAAAGTCATCAACGATATCGCATACTGGCGACTCAGCCTGGTTGGATTGGGAGAGTTCAGCGACTTCTACCCATCGGAAATCAGCGGCGGGATGAGAAAACGGGCGGCCATTGCCAGAGCCATGGCATTGGACCCGAAAATTCTTTTTCTGGATGAGCCATCAGCCGGGTTGGACCCAATCACCTCGGCGGATCTGGACGAATTGATATTGAAATTAAGCCATCAACTCGGCATGACATTTGTGGTGGTCACACATGAACTGGACAGCGTATTCAATATCGCGACCCGATGCATCATGCTGGATAAGGAGGCTCGGGGAATCATTGACGACGGACCACCTCTTGTTCTTAAAAATGAATCCACACATCCAAAAGTCCGACAATTTTTTGGCCGCCAATCGTCGAGCCGGTTGACATGAGACATCGAATGCATTGATGGAACAATCATAGAGGCACACATGAAAAAAACTTCCGCGTATTTAGTAACGGGCATATTCACATTAGTTGGGACGGCCCTGATGATTGCAGCGATCCTCCTGTTTGGGGCTGGCCGCGTGCTTGAGGATCGGATTCTGATGGAAACTTATATCAATGAGTCCGTACAGGGACTGGATGTGGGATCACCTGTCAAATTCCTTGGAGTCCAGGTTGGCAACGTGCAGGACATCAACTTCACCCGCAACTTTTACGAACTGAATAAGCTCTATGAAAAGCGCAGCGAATACGTCCTGGTGACATTTGAACTTCAACCAAAAGCCATCGGCGTGGATGGACGATCCGAACTGCAGGAAGCCATTGGAAAGCTCACCCAGAATGGATTGAGGGTCCGACTGGCGTCGGCGAACCTCACAGGTGTGGCCTACCTGGAACTCGATTTCATGCAGGGGCAGCAGTTGGACAACCTCAAAGTCGACTGGACCCCGAAACATCCGTATATTCCGAGCACCGTGAGTTCGATCTCCCGGTTGGTGACATCTGTGGAGGGCGTGTTTAAAAAACTTGAATCCATTGATGTGAGCCAGATCATTGTGAAGCTGGAAAAAACACTGGAGACACTGGAAAGCAAGATTGGGGCCATCGACACGGCAAGCATCAGCGACAACACAAACCAGTTGATTGTCGAAATCAGGGAAACCAACCAGCAAATCCAAACCACCCTCAGAAACCTGCCCTTGGATGGGCTGACAACCCAAGCGGCTGAAACCCTGTTGAGTATACAAAATAAGATGAATGACCTGGATCTGTCGTCAATTATTTCATCGCTCGACAAAACGCTGGTGGAACTCAATGGGATGGTGAGTGGGAATCGTCAGTCGCTCACGGCGACACTCAACAATTTTGAGGTTGTCTCAGCTTCACTCCGCGAGATCAGCGCCCAGTTGAAACAAAATCCATCGAACCTGATTTTTGGAGTCCCACCAGACCCGGTACTGCGTCGAAAATAATTGTCAGACATATATTGAACTTCAAAAAAGACACTCCACCATGAGCCATGAACATCCAGTCAATTTATCGAAACCTGATTCAGTGTATGAATATTTCCGGGGCGGGCTTCGATGCATGATACCGGGGATACTCCTGGGGATGATTATTGTGAGTATGCCGGGTTGCTCGCTGCTGAACAGATCCAAAACTCCACAGCCCCACCAGTTCAATCTGGAGGTCACCCGAACCGAGCCGCAATCCGCAGCGGGTTCAACGGGGATTGATTCCATCGCAGTGGCCCCATTTTCAGCGGCGATCCCATTTTCAGGCACGTCCTTTCAGGTGCGGGTATCTGATCAGGAATGGACAGAGGATTACTTCCATCGATTTATTACCGGTCCGGATATCCTTGTGACACAATTGCTGCGGAACTGGCTGGATGACGCCAACCTGGCTGAGGTGGTGATACTGCCCAATTCAACGGTCACCCCACATCTCAGCGTCACCGGGCACATCCGTGAGCTTTTCCTCGATTTACGCGATCCGGGTTCCCCCAAATGCCATGTGAACATCGACCTGGAAATCACCAAGAATATTGGCACTGCGAAATCGGATGTTCTCCTGTCTGAAAATTTTGAATCGACCGTTCCACTCAGGGATGTTTCGGCCGAATCGGCCATTGATGGTTGGGAACTGGCGCTCCAGAATATTTTTATTGAAATAGAAAAATCTCTTCGATCAATTGCCGAAGTCCATCAGTAGGTCCGAGTCTTTCGGGATTTTCTGCCGAGGGCAGACAGCGGACCTGACCCTCAGGGAATTTCGGGATGAATGGGGAGGGACTGGCACCGGGAATCCCTAGCTGGATCCATATGGAAACTTGCAGGAATATCCAATTGCTGGGCATAATGAACCGATGAACCGGAACCTGAAACGAGCCCATAGACTCGGGGTGAGTTTATGGACAGGGATGATTCTCAACCTGAGCAGCGGATCGGGTCTTGAGGAGATCCACTTCAGCAGGGATGTCCTGCCAATATTGTCCGACCATTGTTTTCAATGCCATGGTCCCGATGCGAAAGAAGGCCGGAAGGGTGATTTGAGATTGGATGTGGAGGCCGATGCGAAAAGGCAACGTGCAGGTTACCAGGTGATTAAGAGCGGGGACCCGCAGGGCAGCGAATTGATACGCCGGTTGACAACTTCCGATCCCGACGAGCGCATGCCTCCACCAGACCACGTGCGCCGGGTATCCCCAGATCAGATCCAGCTCCTGACCAGATGGATTGCCGAAGGGGCTCATTGGGGCCAGCATTGGGCGTTTGAACCCATTGTCCGGCCGGAAACTTCAGGCCTGGAAGCCAACCCGATTGATGAATTGGTGGCCAGACGCCTGGAAAAAGCAGGCATTCCGGCAACGGCTCTGGCGCCTGCCGAAATGCGCATCCGACGTGTGCATCTGGATTTGACCGGCCTTCCACCCGACCCGGATGAAGCGGCTGAGTTTGTGAAAGCTCCCACACCTGAGGCCTGGGATAGGGTTGTCGACAAAGTTCTGGCAAGTGAGCATTTTGGTGAACGCCTCGCTTGGGATTGGCTGGAGGCAGCCCGATACGCCGACACCAATGGCTACCAGGGCGATGGAGAACGAACCATGTGGCCATGGCGCGATTGGGTGGTCCGGGCCTACAACGAGAATGTGCCATTTGACG
>JAJOIW010000240.1 GCA_021209225.1 Verrucomicrobiota bacterium | reverse complement strand
GCAAGTGATAATCGCGATTAGTGATAAAGGTATAGCTCGTACCCTCTTTGCCGGCACGACCTGTACGGCCAATACGGTGTACGTAATATTCCTCATGAGTAGGCATGTCGTAGTTAAAGACCGCCTCAACGTTGTCAATATCAAGACCTCTCGCCGCAGAGTTGCCGTCACCCCGTGATTCAGAAGTGCTGAAGCAAAAGCCTCCTGGACCTGCACAGATGGTCGTCTCCAGGCGAGCCCGTCCACTGAGTTATACGGGATAAGATTGACTTTGGCATGGAGTCTTTTGGCCAGGCGGGCCAGGTGAGGAATCTGATCTGGTGAATCATTGATATTTTCAATCAGTATATATTCCAGAGTGATCATTTTTCCTTTTTTCTTTTGAAAATACAGGCAGGCATTGGTGAGGCGGGTGAGGTTATATTTTTTATTGATGGGCATGATTTGATCCCGCACTGGATCCGTGGCTCCGTGGAGTGAGATGGCCAAACGGAACTGTTGGGGTTCGTCCGCAAGCTTTTCTATCATCGGGGCCAGACCACTCGTGGAAATCGTTATTTTCCGCGCGCCTATGTTCATTCCCCAGGAGGAATTTAATATATTCAATGCGGGAATGAGGTTTGTATAATTAGCCAATGGTTCACCCATGCCCATGAAGACGAGGTTATTGATGGCAGTTTCCGGATGTGAGGATTGGGATTGTGAAGCGGCCCAATTCTCCACGGCAATGATCTGACCCACAATTTCGTGGGAAAGCAGATTGCGTTTCCATCCATCGAGGCCACTGGCACAAAACCGGCATCCGTATGCACAGCCAACCTGAGTGGAGACACAGAGAGTGCGGCGGTCGCTCTGGTCCCCGGAATGGGCCGTGTTTGCAGGAATGAGAACGCTTTCCACCATGGCTCCATCGTGGAATTTCCACAGGAATTTGGCGGTGCTGTCCCGGGATCCCTGCATCCGGACGAGAACCGGCAATTCAATTGAATAGTGTGTGTGGAGGAGTTTGCGCAGGTCCCCGGGGATATTCGTCATGTCATCCCATGATCCGGCCCGTTTTGCATAAAGCCAATCCAGCACCTGCCTGGCCCTGTAGGCAGGGAATTGATGCTCCACAATCCAGGATTGAAGATCTGATTCAGACAATGATCGGATATCTGACTTTTTGGTTCTTTCAGTGGTGCTCATCAAATTGCGATATTATTCCAACATGGGCGATGTATTCATGCAATCCGGTGCGATGTATTCAATATCTCCCGGCCGGGTTGCACCGGGATCAACGATGGATGCATGGCACTCAGGGGCCTGCATCAAATATTGATGCGGGAGAATGGCTGCCATGCATCGGATGGGGAACCCGTTGGATTCATGAATTCGATGTGTACGTTTCTGCCTTGCGGATAGTCCGCAGGTGTATTGTACCTGCGGAGGCAGCGACTTGTGCAGTCCGAGTAATTCCCGGGCCTTTCAGAAGGTGTAATATTTTCTGGAATATTCTTTCACCATCCGCCAGGTATTGAATTGGGGAGTGAGAGTCGCCATGGCATGACGCACTTTTTTCAACCACGCTCTTGGGATGCCATTGGCATCACGTTGGAAGAATAAAGGCACGACTTGCTCAACCAGTGTCCTGTATAGATTCTCACTATCTATGTGATCCTGTTCTTCCACACTTTCCGGATGTGAGTCGGGGCCAATGGCAAACCCGTTCTGGCCATCATATCCTTCCCGCCACCATCCATCGAGAATACTCAGATTAAGACCACCATGGCAGGAAATCTTCTGCCCGGATGTTCCCGAAGCCTCGAGTGGACGTCTTGGATTATTGAGCCAGACGTCACAGCCCGAAACCATCTGACGACACACATGGACATCATAATTCTCTATGAAAACCAAATGTCCCTTGAGTTCTGAATACTTGCTCAAATGTATAATATGCTGGATGAATTTCTTGCCTTCTTCATCTCTGGGATGCGCTTTACCAGCAAAAATAAATTGGATGGGCCTACGGGAATCCCGAACGAGATCGATGATTTTATTGAATTGCTGGAAAATGAGGGGGGCTCTTTTGTATGTGGCGAAACGTCGGGCAAAGCCGATGGTGAGTGCGTCCACATTTAACAGATGATCGAATGCGATATAGTGTTGACGGTCCAGATAATGCTCCTGCAGCAAAAGTCGACGACGGGTGAATTCTATCATTTCGCGGCGCAATTCATAGCGCAGCGCCCACAACTCCTCATCTGAGATATATTCCGGATCCTCGAGCTTCTGCCAGAATTCCGTTTCATTTACGGTTCGATCCCAGGAGTCTCCCAGATGGCGTTTCCAGAAGTTCCGGAGGGGACCTTTCATCCAGCCCATGAGATGGATTCCATTGGTGATATGGCCAATGGGGACATCCTTGATGGATCGCCCCGGGTAGAGGGCCTGCCACATTTCCCGGCTGACTTCCCCATGTAATTCGCTGACCCCATTCGCCGCACGCGAGCACCTTAGAGCTAAAACCGTCATGCAGAATGGTTCCTGACTGCTGCCTTTGTGAACCCGCCCAAGGTCCATCAGCTGATCAAAATCCACCTGCAGATGTGAGGCGTACCTGCCGAGAACATAATGCATGAGGTCCGCGGAGAACCGATCGTGACCAGCCTCGACCGGAGTGTGAGTGGTGAAAATACACTCCTGTTTCACAGCTTCAATCGCATGGTCGAACCCAACGCCCTCAGCTATCTTCTCACGGGCAAGCTCCAGGGTCAGGAAAGCGGCATGACCTTCATTCATATGGAAAACCCCTGGATGAATGCCCAGTTTGCGAAACAGGATCACGCCCCCAACTCCCAGAAGTACCTCCTGCATAATCCGGGTTGTCGAATCACCACCATACACTCTCAGGGTCAAATCCTTGAAATGTGGTTCATTCTCTGGACGATTCGTATCCAGAAGAAAGACTTCAACCCGCCCGACATTGACGCGCCAGGCCTGGAAATGGACGATGTTTCTGCCAATTTCAACGGTGCAGACTATAGGCTCACCTTTGGCATTGACAACCTGTTCGATGGGAAGGTTTTTGGGATTTAAAAGGGAATAAAATTCTGTCTGCCAATTGTCCTGATCGATGGATTGCTGGAAGTAGCCCTCGCGGTAAAAAAGGCTCATGCCGTAGAATGGCAGACCCAGATCACTTGCCGATTTGGTATGATCGCCAGCCAGTGCCCCAAGCCCCCCGGCTGCAATGGGAAGCGTTTCATGAAATCCGAATTCTGCACTGAAATAGGCAACGGGAGCCTCTTTCAAATGCGGCATATGCTCAGAGGCCCAGGTTGCAGGTTCGTTCAGGTATTTCTCAAATTTATGCAGGGCATCGGTGACTTTTTGGGCAAAAAATGGATTTTGCAATCGGATACGGAGTTCGTAATCCGAGACCTCATGGAGGATGGCGACGGCGTTGTGAAATAAATTGCGCCAGGCACGGGGCGAAAGTTCCTGAAAGACTTCCTGAGCTTCCTGGTTCCAGGTCCACCACAGGTTATGTGCCAATCGATGCAACCCATTGATCAGGTCGGTCATCTGTGTTGTGGTCAAAGGCTTATGTGCTGACATGCGATCTAAAAGTGATGGTTCAATGTCCCAATGCCATGACGGGACGGAGGAAGCTAAACCGCAATCCCGCAATCATCAACGATATTCTGAGCCAGGCAAAAGACCGGAGGAAAAATTCCGCATAGCCGCATCAGTTGCTTATGTTGGCTCCAAATCGGTTCCTATAATATGCGCTGAATGACTGGATGAACCATGGGTAATCCAGATCCATTTCACCAGAATGAATGGGAACGAAAATGTGGGAATTGGGCTGACCGGATTGAGGAGCCCATTCAATCTGCGGGCTGGAATTGCTTTGAGAGGAATTGAATTTCAAGAATTGTGGAAGCCCGAGCGGGCGTTTGTCCGATGTTGAGGCGAACACCGCATACCCAGCCAATGGGGAGTTGGGGGCTGGTTGAGTGGTTGGCAGCCGGAAGCTCCAGGATTCCTGATAGTAATTCAGGGCATGCAGGATGAAGGATTCCTGATGCAGCACATCTCCCATGTAAATTTCTGTGCTTCCGGGTGGGATCCATTGAATCGAAATTTCTCCGGATGGTTTGATCCTCACAAAATGGTGGGCTAAATAGTTCTGGTTCGACGGCAATGAAATTCTACCTTCGAGAGAAATTCCGGAGTGCAGGATGAGTTTGATGCCAAGGAGTGCATCGTTGTAGGCAAAATTCTTCTGGATTCTCACCGGGTCAGGAGATGTCGGCGGAGGCGCAGGTGAAGGATTCGGGATGGTATAGGCGAGAGCTGCGTCCCGGTTATTCAGCAATGTAGCTTCGATGATCATAGGGAACGTCACGGCCAATGCTCCGGCAAGCGATGGGTGGATACCATCCGGGATCGTAATGGCCGGGCTTGCTGGGCTTTGTGCCAGAACTTGAAGCCATGCCTCCTCCATATCGATCAACAGGAGGTTTTGTTCGGAAGCAACTTCCCGATACTGCTGATTGTAAGCAGCCCAATTTGGATGGGTGGACAGGAACGGTTCCAGGGGAGGGTTCATAATCATCAGAATAATCTCTGTGCCAGGCAGGGAATTGTTTATAGCCTGAATCATGCCCTCCAGGTTGGATCGGGACTCAGAAGGACTCAAGCGAAAGGCGATTTCGCTGTCATTGGCGGCGTATTCAATGAAGACCGTGTCCGGCTGGTGACTGATGACGCGTTGCTGGATATTTGCCAGGCCCTGACGTGATATGGACCCATTCTCACCACTGTTGATGACCTGAGCCAATCCAGGAAAATTCAGGTTCAGAAAATTTTTGAATGGTTCAATCCAAGCTCCCTGAGCAGTCAGACTGGTTCCATATAAAACCACTTTTTGAGGAACTCCAGAGTGGAGATTATGGGCTAACTGGCTGGCATGGTTCTGCCCTCCAATCCAGAGGCCCAGGTTGAAGATCAGGCAGCTCCACAACCGGACCATTCGCGATAAATTTGGTTTTGCTCTCATATTGACAACTCGGCCGATCCAATCATTCTTCAACCCGGAAAGTCATAATCATGGCGGCATCGTGAGAGTTGGACTGCTGACCAAGTCTGAAAATGTATTCCACGAAACGAATTGAAGTCACCTGGTGCCATTCAGTTTTTGTCGGATAGATCCATTGAAAATGGATCGGAGCCAAGACCTCAGGCTACGAAAGGATTCTCTTGGAGGCAAGATGAATAGTGGGGTCGGGAGGGTCCATAGAAGACCGGATGCCAGGCTTACCGCCACGCTGCTTCAATAAATCGTGCGGGGTGAGGTGCGGCGGGTATTATAAGCGATTCATTACGAACAGACTTTGCTATCCGCCCGATTCCTCCGGACCCTGAAGCCGGTTGAAAAAAACTTTAAAACGCGGATTGTCCCGTCGCCGTTCCCAACGCATTGCCGTATCATGTTCCGCGGCCTTGCGCTGAGGATCGAAAACCTGCACCAGATATGAGCCGATGGAAGAATTCCCGGTTGTCCTGGAAACCGGCATGCCTGGAGCGACGCGTGCCTCCCTCTTCATAGTCTGATTAATTATTCTGTGTGGATACTTTGCGTGTGTTCAAACACAGGGAAGCAAAGCGGAAAAACTGCACCATTTGACGGGAGGAGATCTCAAATTCATCCATGGCGTATTGGTCCCCACCGGATATCAGAATCAGGGCGCTGACTGTATCCCTATTCTTCAGCGGCCAGGCAATTAATGGGGACAGTTCTTCACTCGCGCCAATCCATGCCTGAATTGCTTGCGGTTCCTTGTTTAATTCCTCCAAGCCTATTAAAACTGGTTCTTTCGAGCTGACAGCTCGAGCGAGAAAAGAACCATCAAAACAGAAAAATTGGGAACTGATCCGGATTTACCGGCTTCTGGCCCAAAATTAAGGATGCTGAAAAAGCAATCCTCGTACCCGGATGGAGCAAAAAAGAAGACATTTCTGGCGCGGAATCCCGCCATCGCCACTTTGCAGATTTCAGAAGTAATTTCTTCGTGACTGTGCATCAGGTCGCAGGTGAAGTTGACTATTTTGTGAATTCCCTCGTGAAAAAATGCTTTGGACCTGGCTAATCGGGATCGCGGGCCATGAAACCCTTTGTCTGTCAACTCACTGTATGGCACTTCTGGCAGACCGGGAAGCTGGGAGTTTGCATCGCTTTTTGCCTGCCGGTTGTATTCGGAAAGATTGACCTCAAGAGCAGGCGCTTCCGGAAATTCTTCATCTGATCCACTGGTGATGATCTGCAGGCGCTTGCTTAAATGAGGTGCCAGTTCCGGAATGCCTCCACAGGATTGTAAATCCTGCAACTCAGTATTCAGTTCGGTGAATATCTGGTTGAAAGCTCTGATATTGATACCACTGGCTTCCTGGTAACGGGTAATCAGATCCGAAATCTCAGAATCGTATCTGGATCTCTCCAACCCTTGAGAATTCATAATTTCTCCCACCTCACCCGCAAAACTGCCCGCCAGTGTCACTGGGTCAACCATGTCCGGATCATCCACCTCCCGAATGGATTTCCACAGCGTGCCAGGCATTTTCATGTGCTCGAGAACGTATCGAGCCAATTCCATGGATCCAATGCCAAAGATTTTCCGAAAGCAGTCTTCACGGGAAATCTGAGCGTCCTGAGCTAAATGGCAGGCCAGACTGTATTGATCAGGCAAGGATCGTGACAGCAAAATGTCCCCATAATGCCGGAATAGGCCCGAGGCAAAACAGATATCCGCGTCGCGAATCCCGGAATTTGTCGAAAAATTCCGCGCCACGAGACCAGTAAGTATGGACAGGGATAATAACTCCAGTTTGCTGGGGTAGGAAATATTCCGGTTCAGTTCCTGGGCCGCGACAATCGTCATCAACACCGAGACTATTTTGTCCAAGCCAATGATTTTGACTGCCTGTTCTATGGTGTGTACCTCGACCCCATCCTTTTCTTCT
Source organism: Verrucomicrobiota bacterium (assembly GCA_021209225.1). GTDB lineage: Bacteria > Verrucomicrobiota > Verrucomicrobiia > Limisphaerales > JAJOIW01 > JAJOIW01. The sequence continues at coordinate 40,426 of JAJOIW010000240.1, read as the reverse complement.
GTCCCGTCGGATGGGAAAGCCGTACGTAATACCCTGCCCGAGACTTCCGCATCCCTCTCAATAAACTCCATCAATCCAGAAATATCCTTTTTGCCGGTCGCGGAACTGATTGATTTGATCAACTCAATAACCTTATGCAAAGGCGTGGTGTCCTCAGATCCCGCCTGAGAGATAACCTTTGATATGGTTTCCTCTTTAGTCATATATCCCTCTGTTCATTTGAATGAATGAATAGCAACCATTGAAATTCAAAGCCTCTCTCTCTGAATCAATTTCGCTTGGTTTCCCCTTTTAGAATCCAATCGTCCGGATTAAGGAATTTCCTGAGTTTTTTTTCAACGCGTTTGAAGAATTCCTTCCGGGGGCGACTGGAAAATTAAGTGATCCGGGGCTGAGGCTGTGATAGGATACCCGTAATGAATGGGAATCCAAACTGGTCGAAAGTCCTGGTGATGATCGGGATATGTGCCCTAGCAGTTGTGGCATGTGAAGATGCCGATCAGAGCTCCAGAGCCGATCAGAACGTTTACAAACCGCGACCCAAAGGACAAGTGACTTTTGCCGAGGATGTGGCTCCGATCCTGTTTTCGCGATGCAGTGAATGCCACAGACCCGGCCAGTCAGCCCCATTCAGTTTATTGAGTTATGACGATATTGCGAAGAGGTCCAAGCAGATTGTCGAAGTGATCGAATCGGGATATATGCCGCCCTGGTTGCCTGATCAGGCCAAGGGGACTTTTATCAATGAACGAATTCTTTCAGCCACTGAAAAAGGCTTGATCCGACAATGGCACACGGATGGGGCGCCTGAAGGAAATCCTGAGAAAGCACCGGCAGTGCCTGAGTTCAATGATGGATGGAAATTGGGACCGCCTGACCTGATTGTAAGGTTGCCTCAGGAGTTTGTGATCCCAGCCGAGGGCCCGGATATCTATCGCAATTTTGTCATTCCACTGGAAGAGTTGGGAGATCAAAAATTCGTGAGAACAGTGGATTTTCGACCCTTGAATCCAAAGGTCGTGCATCACATGGTCCTTTGACGGATGTGACTGCGAGTTCCCGGGAACTGGATTCACTCGATGAAAACCCTGGATTTCCGGGAATCATGTCTCTCAGTGATGCCCGCCTCCCATTCGGACAATTTCATGGTTGGACTCCAGGAAAGGCCCCATACGCAGGAACCGAAGGCATTGCCTGGCCACTGGAGGCCCCACTGGACCTGGTCCTTCAGGTTCACATGCAAACGACGGGAAAGCCGGAAAACCTGCAAGTGGAAATCGGCTTTTATTTTGCCGATAAGCCACCTGTCTATCGACCATATCCTCTGGTATTCAGGAATAAGATTATTGAAATTCCGCCTGGTGAGAAGGATTACCATGTCAAGGCAAGTTTTCAACTGCCAGTCGATGCCGAAGTCATCAGCATCTATCCACATGCTCATTACCTGGCAAAAAACATCCAGGCCAGAGCACACCTTGCCGATGGAACCTCGAAACCACTGATCTCCATCCCGAATTGGGATTTTGACTGGCAGGATGAATACCGGTTCCTGGGCGATAAAACTGTTTTCCTGCCAGCCCGCACCATCATCGAATTTGACTACACCTTTGACAATTCCGCCGACAATCCTCAGAACCCATCCAGCCCACCAACCAAAGTGATTTACGGACAGAATTCCACCGAAGAAATGGCCGAATTGATGCTGCAGGTTCTGACCAAATCCTCAGAGGATCTCTTCACCCTGGATCAGGCTGCCCAATTCAACGCCATCGTCTCGGAAATCCAGGCGCTCGAGTGGAAACTGACTTCATCCCCGGATGACAGCAATTTGCGGAATCTGCTCGCCACCTACCTCATCGACATCGGAAATACTTCTCAAGCCCTGGCTGAATTTGAAAAAGTCCTCTCCAACCCGAATGAGTCACGCACCAATTCTGTCGACGAAATCTCCTACGCGACCGTGACAGCAGCACAACTTTATTACGAATCCAATCAACTCGACCGGGCTCAGGAACTTTTCGCCAAAGCTTCCAGGCTGTATGACCCAAACACAAACTCTGTGGAAAAGGCTCAAATTGAGTTTTTCCGCGGTCAGATTGCCAGCGAAAAAGGAGAACTGAACCAAGCGACTGAGCATTTTCAGAGCGCCGTGGGATTGCAACAGAATTTTGCGGAAGCGTGGAATGCCCTGGCCTGGATGTACATGGAACAGAGCGCCGAAAGCCCAATGGATGACACAAAAGCGTTGGATGCGGCCACCATGGCAGTCAAAATCAGTGAAAGACAATACGGGCCCTACCTGCTCACGCTTGCCAGAGTCCACGAAAAGCAAAAGCAATGGGAAACTGCTGTCCAGATCTACGAGGAATGTCTGATTCTTGCAAAACAACTGGATGACCCATCGACAGCCCAACGTATTCAGGAACTGATCGCCAACATCCGACTCCTGAATAGTCAACCTTGAAAGTTCATCACTTCCCCAATCCAGTTCCCTTGACCCGCGGACGATTTCATGGAAACGTGCACACGTCCTGAAAATCCGGGATCTATTCCGGCACGGGCTCAAGTAGCTGTAATGATATGCCGAATGACTCAGGAAGCTCACAGTGGCAACCTGACCATTTCTACTGAAACAAAAAAACCGGGGTCAATCACATCCATTCATGAGAATTTTCTTATGCTGCCCGACAATCCTGAGTAAAAAACTCGGCACATCAAAGTTGTATATCGAAACATTTGAAGCTCTTCAGAGAAATGGAGCTGACTGCCGCCTTGTCTCTCCGGATGAATTAGGCGGTCCAAAGGGACTGGGTGCGATGGCGGATGGGGAAAAAGTGATACATTTTCCAGCCGCATTGAGTGCATTCATGAGGGAGAATCAGCGGGACTTTGATGTTGTGGATTTTGATCACACATTTCTTCCATATTCGTCGGATGCCGTAGTGCCGGACAAGCTGAAGGTGGCGCGTTCGTGTTTGTTGACCCACCATTTGGTGCATGTCGACTTTCCGAAGTTCCCCAATCTGCGCCGATGGGTTGGCGAGCTGGTGAAATCCTCGGGCAGGCGCAAAATCTTAATGCGGCGGTTCGAGTCGGCGCAAAAGACATGCGAGGAGGCTGATGTGGTTAATGTTCCAAACCCGGATGATAAGGCTCGATTGGAGGAATACGGAATTGATGGTCAAAAGATACTTGTCATTCCTCATGGACTGACTGATGAACGTCTTGCTCAACTCCAGGCGGTTCGCCCGGGATGTGCGCGATCTCCAGTCATCACCTTCCTTGGAACATTTGATGAACGCAAAGGAGCTGTCGAGATGCCTCATCTGGTTCGATACATCTCCAAAGTCATCCCCCATGTCAGGTTCCGTTTGCTTGGCACCAAAGGCCAATTTAAAACTGCGGAAGAAGTGTATGCGAAATTTCCCTCTTCGATGCACAGGTTGTTGGAAGTGGTCCCGGAATTCTCACCTGAGTCGATCCTGGATCTTCTGAAAGGCACGACGGTTGGTTTTTTCCCCTCACATTTGGAGAGTTTCGGATTTGGGGTATTGGAAATGATGGCGGCTGGTATTCCCGTCGCTGCCTACTCCGTTCCAGGACCATCCATGCTGCTTCGACAGGATATGCAGGTCCAAAGGGGTGACTGGAAAAGTTTGGCCAATGTTCTCATTCACTGGCTTCAAAACCAATCGGATCTCACCGAGGCATCCGGCTGGGCTGCCAAAAGGGCTCTCGATTTTCACTGGGACAAATTTGCCATCCAAACACTGCAATCTTATGAGGCTGCTCTGGAAAAAAAATCCAGTCTCAGTTCAACCCCGACTAAACCAGTGAAATTGAGGATTTAATCCCCGGAATAGACGGCTCCACAGGATTCATTTTCCTGGACCATGATCCGGGAAAGCCCTGGCAACTGCGGTTTTATTTCCCGCCAGAGGTAGATGGCAATATTTTCGCTTGTGGGAACTTCCAGTCCGGGAATTTCATTGAGAAGCCGGTGGTCAAGCCGTTGCATCAATGGGGCGAATGCCTGTTTGATTTCGGCAAAATCCACAACCCATCCGATGGTTGGGTCCACCTCACCCGCCACCCACACCGTCACTGAAAAGGTGTGCCCATGCAATCGACGGCACTTATGATCCTCCGGAACAGTCGGCAAATAATGCGCCGCATCAAACGAAAACTTTTTAAATATCTCCATCATCCTCTCGCTGCTTCTCAGCCACAACGTCCGGCACATGCTCCCGCAGCCCGATCAATATGGACCCAAATCATTCCCGTTTCCTCCAATCTGGCAAGAAAAATATCTGACCAATCCAATGAAATCACCGCGGAAATGTTGTGGATCAGGTTCAATCGCACTCCTAAACTTCAACCACTATGCATGGATTTGAAATGGTGGCCCACTCGAGCGATTTGGAGCCTGGCAAAGGGATGGTCATCCGGATCCAGGGAAACCGCCGCGCCATCTTCCGTGACTTCCATTCCAAGCGCTTATTCTGCATTGACGACTTTTGCCCACATGCGGGTGCCTCATTGAGCGAAGGAACCATCCTGCATGAAGTCATTTACTGCCCATGGCATCAATGGGGATTTAAAGGAATGGACGGAAGATGCGTGACCGGATCCATCTGGCATGTGGATTCTTTTGAAGTTGTCGAATCAGGTGACTCCATCTGGGTCAGCCTCGAACCAAAAGATAAAATGCCAGACAGTGAGCCGGAATAACCTATCGACGGGATGAGGACATCTTGGAAATATCGAGTGACTGGGAAAGCATCACACTTTTGTCGCCGGGCAATTCCAATGCACAACACTCCTCGGCAATCGAAAAATTCAAGCCCGGGCACAACTTTTGTCCTAAATCAATGACCTCCTGCGAATTTTCCCAAAGAAAAGGAGGCAGATGAGTCAGTCGCAGTTGCCCAATTGGATACCGACTCAACATTTCAAAGAGCTTTGCCGGGTTGAAATGCGCTAACTCACACATCATGAAATCAACAGGCCGGTTCAACAAAGGAATCAGATCCTCCGGAGCCCCGATATCTGAACTGTGCACTATATAACGATGCTTGCTGCGTATGCCAAAGGCAAAGCAGTCAAACCTCAACGGATACAAATGGTGAAACTGGTCCCTCAGTGAGTTTAAATGTGTGGTTCGCACCGGGGTGATGGTATGGGCCCCAATCGTGAACTCCTCGCGGTCCCGGATCGGCACAAACTCCAGCTTGAAAGGCATCAGCTCCTTGAACAGACAGGCAACCTGAATCAGGTTCTCAACCACCGCAATCCCATCCGAGGGCATATAAACCTTGAGATTCTTGCGTCTTTCCCGCAGCCACAGACCTTGGAGAAACATGAGAAATCCACCAAAATGATCCCCATGAAAATGGGAGAGCAGTATGGCATCGAATTCGTCATACGAAAACCCTGCATTGAGGTAGGTGCGACTGAGCGGCTCACCACAATCCACAAGGATCGGGTTCACCTCAAGGCGATAAAGAAACGATGAATGGTTTCGCTCTTTATTCGGCCAGCCGTCGCCCACCCCGAAGCAATAGACGTATGCATCTGGAGTTGAACTATCCATATCGAGTGAGTAGGAACAAAGCTCCTACCAATTTGAACGCTGGTCAAACCGAAATCCTGCAAAAACCAAAGACTTCATTCACTATAGAGTCTGTTTTTAAAATGGACAACCCGGAAATCGCTGCGGTCCATGATAATTTCGGCTGATTCAAAGGATTCATTAATCTCAGGAAAGAAAGTGTCCCCCCCGGGGATCGTGGTATTGACAATGGTGAGGTAAATATCGGAACAGAGATGGAGGGTTTGCTGATAGATCTCTGCCCCACCACAAATGACCGGCTGAGCGGCCAGATTGTCGGGAATCCGGGCAATAAGTTCCGACAATGAATGAAAAACCTCTACGCCCGGCACGTGGATGGGTTGTCGGGTGAGAACCCAGGTCGTCCGTCCCGGCAGGGGGGTTCCGATGGATTCAAATGTCTTTCTCCCCATAATAATGATTTTCCCAGTTGTCATCTTCCGAAACCAGCGGAAGTCCTCCGGGAGGTGCCATGGGATCGAGCCAGCTTTTCCAATCACTCTATTCTCAGCCATAGCCGCAATGGCGATAAATGGAAATGCTGATGCTTTCTCGGGATGGGGCTTCATGCTGGAAATGGACCTCGCATCAGACCGCCACCGGCGCTTTGATCGCCGGATGGGGATCATAATTTACCAATCGGAAATCCTCATATTGAAACATGCTGAGTTGACGCACATCAGGATTGATCCACATGGTGGGCAAGGCCCGCGGCTGCCGGGACAACTGAAGCTTCACCTGGTCCAGGTGGTTGGTGTAGATATGGTAATCTCCGAATGTGTGTATGAACTCGCCTGGCTTAAGCCCACATACCTGAGCCACCATCATGGTGAGCAGGGCATAACTGGCAATATTGAACGGGACTCCAAGAAACATGTCCGCACTCCTTTGGTAGAGCTGACAGCTCAGGCGCCCTTCACATACATAAAACTGAAATAAGGTGTGGCATGGAGGCAATGCCATCTGCGGAATTTCCCCGACATTCCAGGCACTTACAATCAGTCGACGACTATCCGGATGGGTGCAGATGTCCCGCACGACCTGATCCAGTTGATGAATGCATTCACCATTCGCAGTCCGCCAGCCAGTCCACTGCTGCCCATACACAGGCCCGAGATTCCCCTGCTCATCCGCCCACTCGTTCCAGATGGTCACTCCGTTTTCCTGAAGCCATCGGATATTCGTGTCCCCCCGCAGAAACCAGAGCAATTCGTATATCACAGACTTCAGGTGCACTTTCTTGGTTGTGACCAGCGGAAAACCATCCGCGAGATCAAATCGCATCTGGGCACCAAAAAGGCTGAGTGTGCCGACACCGGTCCGGTCCACCTTGCGGGTCCCTTGTTCCAGCACCCGCTCCAACAAGTCCAGATAACTTTTCACCGGTTTTACCGACTGATGATCTTCATCAGATAGTTGGTCGTCTCGCGGGTTTTGGAATCGATTTCCATGCGGTCCTTGACCAGTCGATGGGCATGCAGAACGGTTCCATGGTCGCGTCCACCAAACTCTTCACCTATGGCACTCAAGGACAATTCCGTCATTTCACGAGTCAGAAACATCGCAACTTGCCTCGGAAAGGCGATATTCTCCGGACGCCGGCGACTTTTCATATCTTCCAGCCGAATTTCAAAATGCTCAGCAACCACCTTCTGGATCAACTTCACACTCACAACCTGCCTCTGTTCCTCCTGAAGAATCTCACTCAATACTTTCTCCGCCACAGGCACAGTCAAAGGTTTCCCGGTCAGACTCGCCAATGAAACCAAACGCACGAGCGCCCCTTCAAGCCGACGTATGTTTGTCTTGATCCTTTCCGCCAGGAATAAAAAAATCTCTTCCGGCACCTCCTTCTCGTAGCTGCGGGCTTTATTTTTCAGAATAGCCAACCGGGTCTCCACATCGGGTGGCTGAACATCCACGGTCAGTCCCCACTCAAACCTCGAAATCAACCGCTGTTCAAGATCCTTCAATTCATTGGGTGGACGATCCGAGGTCAGCACAATCTGCTTTCGGCATTCATGCAGCGAATTGAAGGTGTGAAAAAACTCCTCCTGAATACGCTCCTTGCCAAGCAGGAACTGGATATCATCGATCAGCAGCAAATCCAGCTGGCGGTATTTCTTGCGGAAACGGGGCAGCTCGTTGTTCTGCAGAGCACCGATATACTCATTGGTGAACATCTCGCAGGACACATAGGTCACCCGATTGCGCTCACTGGCTGAATACACCTCCTGACCCACAGCCTGAAGTAAATGAGTCTTTCCCAATCCCACCCCACCATACAAAAATAATGGGTTAAACGATTGTCCCGGACTGCTTGCCACCGCCTTCGCCGCCGCATGGGCATGGGCATTATTCTCACCCACAACAAAATTCTCAAAGGTATACTGCGGATTGAATGTCGAGGGTAAACTCTCGCGCGCCTGCGGCTTCCTTCCTGCATACCCGTTTGCTGAGGACGATGCCGTTCCACCGTTACGACTGGAATGCGCGACCGGAGAGCCAAAGCGCTTTGTTTCCTGACCCTTTTTATCCCGCATTTCAATCGTCGATGGCACCCTGGCCTCACCACTCTCTTCCCCACCTTCCCTTTCTCCCAATTCCGAGGACCCAGCCCCCTCGGGCCAACTGCTGTTGCCTGTGCCTCCCACCGCATCGGATTCCTGAACCTCAGTGGCTCCCACAACCCGAAATTCAATCTGTTTGAATTTCCCAAAGGTGTGACCAACCGCATCCGTCAACAACCCAAAATAATTGTCCCGCAGCCAATCTTCAAAAAATTGTTGGGGATCCCCAAAATAATGGTGTCTCCGGAATACTCTACGAGTCGAATCGGCGCAAACCACATGCCATAGATCTCCTCATTGAGAAGATTCTTAAGCTTCTGCTGCGTTCGCGACCATGCTGTTTCTGTGGTATCGTGCATTAAATTCAAATCCCTGTAACCTGTCCGTAATAATCGATGCGAAAGCGGAGGTGTGATATTCACACCATGCCACCCTGATTGCCAGAAATGTCCCGATAAGCCAGAGTGCTCGTCGAGCTGAAACGACAAGAACCCGCGTGATGAATGGGAGCCAAAGCTGACCGATCTGTCTCTGTATTGATTGATTGAGGTTCAGCAACTTAGGTGACTTCGAGTTGCCACCACCGTCGCTTGGCCCGCTGAGCAATGAGGAGTATTAAGGATTGTGATCCATTGTGCAAAGCCAAACCTGTTACAGTTTTATCCGCTTGTTATTCACAACTCAACCACGCATCCCATCCGATTCAAAAGACATCAATTTGCCACATTCAATCCCTCAATCATCGACATTTTCTGTTTGGCGCGTCTCGACAAATCCTCGGTCCGTGAATAACTTCCGGAATCGTGAGTGCTCTCAACCCGGATTCCCTGACACAACTTCTTTGCGACCTGGTCGCCATCCCCAGCATCAACCCAGCTTTCCATGCCTTGGAATCCTCGCAGTCCGGAGAGTCCCGAATGGTGGAATTTCTGGCAGAAAAAGCCAGAAATCTGGGGTTATATGTCGAATTTCAGGATGTGGCGCAGGGGCGCCAGAACGTTCTGATTTCCCTTCCCGCACGACAGCAGCCCGCCCGCCATACCATTGGATTGATGCCTCATCTGGATACGGTGAGCGTCTCCGAATCCTGGCAACTCCAACCGGAAATCCGCGATGGAAAACTTTACGGCCGCGGCGCCTGCGATACCAAGGGCAGTCGTCGCCGCCATGTTCCAGGCCATTGCCGATGTCGCCAGCACCACCCGGGGACTCGCTGAAACGGATGTCCTTTTCGTCGGTCTGGTCGATGAGGAATGCCAACAACTCGGATCCCGCGCTCTCGCATCCCACCTGCCACCTTTAAGCCTGGCCATTATCGGCGAACCCACCGATTGCCACTGCGTCACAGCCCACAAAGGCAACCTCTGGATGAAAATGACCCTGCACGGCCAGGCTGCCCACGGCGCCACCCCTCAATTAGGTGTCAATGCCATTCATAAAATGGCCGACTTCATCCACCTCCTCAGAAACGATTACCAGACCATTTTGCAAAGCCGTTCCCATCCCCTGCTCGGACACCCCACCCTCAATATTGGCCGCATCTCCGGCGGCCTCCAGAACAATATCGTGCCAGACTTATGCTCCATTGATGTCGATCGCCGGACTCTCCCAGGCGAATCCGCTCAGTCCTTCCAACAGGAAATGTCTCAGCTCGCCCTCTCAGCCGGTCTCCACCTCGATTTCGCCGATTCCAAAGGAGTGGACTGTCCCCCTATGGAAACCGACCCACACAACCCCTTCGTTCAATCCCTCATGCATTTCACCGGGGACACATGCCCATTAGGGGTCAGCTACTTCTGCGATGCCGCCATCATCCGCTCCAACGGAACCCCATGCGTCGTCTATGGCCCAGGCAATATCGCTCAGGCTCACACTCAAAATGAATGGATCGACCTCAATTCCCTCCATCTCGCCCATTCTCAACTGACCCGATTCCTCCTCGCTCAACCATGACCGGCAACCCCAAACCCCCATCCTTCCTCAAAGCCAGCGGATGGCTCATGACCGCCACAACCCTCGGAGGCGCTTTCATGTTCCTGGTTCAGGTCGTCGCCGTCGGATGGCTCAATGATGATCAATACGGCCTCATGAACGCTCTCTTCCAAACCCTCAACCTCGCCATGATCCCAGCCCTCGGACTCCAAACCGTCTTCGCCCAACAATCCGCCTCCGATTCCACACCCCTCCAAAAATCCCTCACCTCACTCACCGCCAAAAACGTCCTCTCAGCCATCACCTCCATCTGGATCCTCGCCGCCTTCACCCTCCTCATCACCCAAAACCTCCTCGCCTCCCAACTCAAATCCCCCTCCACCTGGCCACTCTGGCTCACCTTGACCGCAGCCCTGCCGCAGTTGTGGCTGCCTGTGTGGATGGGCATTCTGCAGGGACAGCAGAAATTCTTCTGGCTGGGAAACGCCACCATTGCCAACGGTTTTGGCAGATTCTGCGCGGCGAGCATATTGGTGGGTGTGTGCGGATTCGGGGTTTCCGGGGCTGTTGGGGCGGCATTGATTGGATTTTGTGGGGCATTGGGCTTGTGTTGGTGGCGCGTGGAGAAGTCGGCGAGTGGGGATGGTGAGGGGTTTTCGTGGGGGGAGTGGTTGAAGAGGATTATGCCGTTGACGTTGGGGTTGGGGTCATCGACGTTTTTTTCTGGGGTATGACATGATTGTGGTGCGGGCGAAATTTGAGCCTGACCTGACTGGGCAATATGGGGCGGCGGGGCTGTGCGGGCGTGGGTTGGTGATATTCACGATTCCGATAGCGCAGGTGATGTTTCCGAAAGTGGTTCAGATGATGGGATCGGGCTTTTCCGCGGGGAGGGTGGTTCGGGCGTCCTTGCTGGCGACGGTCGGTATGGCAGGGGTTGTGTGTGGGGTGGTGACAGTCACGGGTTGGATCGGGATGAATTTGATGGATGGGAGTTGGGAACCTCGTATATTTTCGGAGGCAATAGGATCGATGCACAGTGATCAGAAGGCACGGATTTCAGGGATCTGCCGACTGGCCCCATGGTTTGTCTGGTGCATGACCCCCCTATGTCTGGCAAATGTTCTGATCAATCAACTGATAGCGATGCGGGAATATCGGCATTTTGGACTGTTGGTTTCCATCGCAGCCGTCTATGCGGTTTATCTGGCAATCTGTACTCCGTCGACTCTCGTCGGGGTTATTCAGACTATTGGATTTTTCAGTTTCATGTTGCTGCTCTGTTCCGGATTGGCGATTCGGCTGAGGCGGGGAGGTGCAGCAGAGGGAATGAAAATCAACGGGATTCCGGAAGATTAAACCGGATTCGGAGGTCCTGGACCGCATCGAGCAGAGCGGACTTCAGTGGATTCTGTGGCATGCCCAATTCTCGGACTGCCCTGGAGGGATCGAACCACATCAGATTTTTGGCCATGCGGACTCCACCCATAGGCGCTGTGGGAGGACGCCCAGTCCATCGGGCAATGGATTCATCCACCAGGGCAGCCGTCCAGGCGACAGCATAAGGCACCTGAAACCTGGGCGCAGGGAGCCCGGTCAGGTCGGAGAGGCACTCGAGAAATTGTTTCATGGTCCAGTTACCTTCCTGGTTTCCGAGGATATATCTTTGCCCTGGAACTCCCACCTGACCGGCGAGGAAATGGGCAGCGGCCACATCCCGCACATCCACCCAATTCAGGCCGGTATCGAGGTAAGCCGGCATTTTGCGCCGGATGAAGTCGAGAATGACCTGTCCGGTAGGGGTTGGTTTGATATCGCCCGGGCCCACTGGGGCACTTGGATTGACTATGACAATGGGTTGACCCGCAGCGGCTTTTTCCAGAGCTATTTGTTCCGCGAGCCATTTGGAATGTTTGTAGGGATTCAACATGGCGGATTCCGGCAGGAATGCGCTCTCATTGGTTGGGATCACACGGCCTGAGGCATCGCGGTTTCTCCTGTGAGGCACACCTACACATCCAACGGTGCTGGTGTAAATGACCCGATCAGCTCCATGCCGGGCGGCTGCTTCAAAAATGAAACGTGTCCCATCCACATTGGCGGCATACATGGGGGAGTAATTCCTCATCCACAAAGAGTAGGCTGCTCCGACATGGTAGACTTGCTCGCAACCCCGAACCGAGTCCATGACGGCGTCCCGATCTGTGAGGTCGCCGGGAAAGGATTCAAACTCCAGATCGGCGACGGCCCGGAGATCGGCGCCTTGCCTATGGAATCCACGCACCTGGTGTCCTCGACGAATGAGATCCCGAGCCACATGGCCACCTATAAATCCGCTGATTCCAGTCACCAGACATTTCATATTGCTGAGAGGAGTCTGCCAAGAGTGGCAGGTGTCGCCAATAGGATAATGGATTTACTCCGAAGGTGCGGCATTGACCGGGTAAGGGCCCAGCTGCTGGTATTTAGCTTCATATTTGTCACGGAGCCGCGTGTGCTTGCTGCTCAGATCAATTTGTCGCCCATCAATAAATGCCAGCCTGATTTCCGACATGATTTCCAATGGCGAGCCAGTGGTCACAATGAGTGTCGCTGATTTTCCAACTTCCAGGGACCCGTAATTTTTTTCAATTCCGAAGACTTCCGCCACGGACAGGGAAATGGAGCGGATTGCCTGATCCGGGGTCAAACCGAACCCGACAGTGGCTCCAGCGTGGTATGGCAAATTCCGTTCGTTGCCAAACATCTCCTGATTGCCCAGACACCAGGTCACTCCACTGTCCTGAAGCCTCAATGGCAGTTTCCAGGCTTCATCATAATCGCTGTCCTCGCGACGGGGGAGTCTATGGGTATTGAGAAGAATGACCTTCACCTGATTTTCCCGGAGCATGGGCAGGCATAAATCCGCCTCTTCAGCACCAATGAGAACCAATCGCCAGCCATAACGTCGCGCCACCTGGACGGATGAGACCAGCTGATCGAAGTCCTGAGCCACTACAAAGACCTGTTCCTCCGGCTGAGCCCCTGAATCCGCCGGAAATATCCCACGTATGGAATCGAATCGAATGTCCGCTTCACTGCGTATCCCAGCAGCTTTCGCTTTATAATAAGCCAGAGCCTGGTCAAAATAATCTGTCAGCGAAAGCATCTCTTCACGTGATTTTTTTCTTTGCTGCTCGGCAGAATCCTTCATCCATGAAGCTGAGATAGGGCGGATATTCGGCCAATTGATGACGAGCCCGGCTGACCGCAGAACTGTCATGTCAACCGTGGTCCATCCATCCAGACGGATCATCCCAGCACGACCCGATATGAGCCCGCCAGTCGGAAAAACACCCGCCAGCAGGATGCCATTGCTGCGGCTCACCGGGATCACCGTCGAATCCGGATTCACGGTCACCGTTGCCCGAACTTCAGGGGTCCGCGATCCCAATTCCTCAACGTCGGTCGGATCACTCAAAGAACTGATTTCCTTCATTCCCAACTGGGTATATGGATGAATCAGTCCGGGGTATATATGCAATCCAGTGACGTCCAGCTTCTGAACACCTGCCCTGTCGCCAACTGGTCCAGAGCCAATGCGCTGAATGATCCCATTTTCAAACTCAATAAAGCCTGCGGGAATGATGTTCCCACTGACGGTATGGATAGCTCCCCCAGATAAAACGATAGGGGATTTTTGCGGTGCCGCTTTATGCCCGAGATCCTGGGACCAGCCTGTCGATGCCAAGGCTATGAACCCAGAAAGCACCCATCCAGTGCACCAGAAATTTCTGCTCAGATTCAAAGGATTCATATTTGGAATTGGTTGGTATGGATACTTCATGGTTGGACAGGTTCTGATATGGGGTTGATGAGCTGATGACCGCGAACGCCACATTCTCCACAAGAGGATCGGGTCGGATCCATACCGAGACGGTACATCTGAAGATTGCGCTGGAATACGATCCGGTTTTCCCAATATTCAAATGGCGATGATAGATCGTCTCCGGATTGCTTGGGCGCCCCTTGGGAATTCTCCTCCTTCTCTGGGGAGTTTTTCGATGGTTCCGTCTTGGCTGGGCCAAAAACCCTGGCCATGAGCCGCTTTCTCTCAGCCGCAATTTTTGCGCGGTGGTCCCGGTCCTTCTCTATCGAAAAATATTCCCGCCCATCAATCCAGGTGGATTGACAAACGGTGGCGGTTGAAAAGGGATGAGTCGACCATAAAACAAAATCAGCATCCTTTCCTTTCTCCAGAGACCCCACAGAAGTATCGATCATGAGTTGCCTGGCCGGATTTATGGTGACAAAATTCAGAGCTTCCACTTCGCTGAGGTTGCCATATTTGACAGCTTTGGCAGCTTCCAGATTCATGCGCCGGGCCATTTCACTATCATCCGAGTTGAATGACACCAGGACACCAGCCTTATGCATGATGGCTCCGGCATAAGGAATCGCATCCTGAACCTCCACTTTATATGCCCACCAGTCGGAAAAAGCGGACCCACCAATCGCATGCTCGCGGATGGCCTCGGCCACTTTATAGCCTTCGAGTATGTGCTGAAAGGTGCCTATGCGGAATCCGTACTCACGTGCAATCCCGCACAACATGAGAATTTCATCCTGGCGGTAGGAATGACAATGAATCAATCGCCGGCCGTCGAGTATTTCGGACAGGGCCTCAAGTTCCAGATCGCGGCGGGGGAGCATGGCAGTGATTCCCATTTGAAATTGCTCCCATTGGCGGCGGTATTCCAATGCCGCAGAAAAGCGTTCCCGGAAGAGGCTTTCAACTCCCATGCGGGTATTGGGGTAGCGGTTTTGGCTTCGCTTGACATTCTCCCCCAGTGCAAATTTGATGCCGGGAATAGCTCCCGCAAAATGCATCTCATCCGGATGCAGAGATCCCCAACGGATTTTATTCACCTGGTTCTGGCCACCTATTGGGTTGGCAGAGCCATGAAGCGTGTTGACGGTGGTCAGTCCACCTGCCAGTTGTCGATACCAATTCACATCATCCGGATCTGTGCTGTCACCTATCCTCACTTCAGCCGTCACGGCTTGCCCAACTTCGTTGATTCCACGGGAAATTCCTGTATGAGAATGACAATCAATCAATCCCGGCGTCACATGTTTCCCGGCCCCATCCATAATTCTCCATGGGACACCCGCCATCGACTCAGCTGTTTGAGCAGCTTGTTCGTGCGTACCCACAAAAATTATCTGACCTTCATGCGTCATCATGTCCGCCGATTCCAATTTTCCAAGCGGTCCGCTGGTCCAGATGGTTGCTCCCTGCACCCAGACACTTTCCATCGCGGGCAAAGACTCCATTCCATAGGGCCCAAATGGGACAGCCAGCGGGGAGATGAATGGTTTGGATTCAGAAGGTCCCGCTTGACCCTGAGAAGTGATCGATTTTTTTACTTTCAATGGCTTCAGCGGAGAGGCCTTTGGACAGGGTTATGTGAGCGGATTTGTCCGCCCAGGTGACAGAGCCTTGAACAACCCGCCCCTGATCGCTGACCTCCAGCTGCAACCGGGCCGTTTGGCGGCCTGGTGACGCATCAGAATGGGGTTGCGCGTTGGCTTCCTCCGCCAATATGAATATTCCATCATCATCCGCCGCGGATGGGCCAAGGCTCCAGATTTGAATAACCTCAAGGGGACGCCCCTCCATCAGAAGGGTTCCGGTCCAATCCCCGGACTCATAATTCAGATCGATCACGGGGTATGCGGTGCCTCCATCCGGCAATCGGACGTCTAGCTGCCACCGCCCGACTAATTTCGGGGACCTGGCTGCCGGCTTCGGATTCCCGACGCGACCCAATAACGAGCCTTTGAGCGCCCACTGGGCGGATGAATCTCCCGATGTCACCCAGCCGGAAAGGGAATTCTGTTCCCCAGGGCGCAGATAAATTTTTATATACTTCCTGTCTGGATCAAACTGCGCAGTGAGGCTTTGGGGAGATGTGGTGACAGCCATCATGGGAACTGTCTTTCCATCCTCCTCCAGATGCCCATAAATTTGCCCATCGGACCGCTGATATAGAGTCATTGAAATGTCCTTCTGCCGGCCTGATTCCGAAACCCGTCCATCCCAATATCCTGTCCAGGACTGGAGCAATCCGGATGCTTTTATTCCTTCTTGCCCAGGGGATTCGTCCTTGCCAATGGCGGAGGACTTCGGCTGAAAGTCGGCCACCCAATCGATTCCCGATCCATCCAGATGAACCGTGCGTCCCACCATTCGACTCGCTTCGCCTCGCTCCGGGTCCAACAAGGATCCGGAAAATATCACCAAGGGTTCATCCCCGAATGCCGGATGCCGACTCACAAAATGCAGGGCTCCGGCATTCATTGAAAAATGGGAGACTTCCGCCTGGGTTTCATTGATTCGCAGAGTGGCCCCTTTTGATCCGGTGATCTGGAGTTCCACGGGTCCATCAAATCCGAAATCACCTTGGACCAGCCAGGTTCCTTTCAGGTCCTGAGGTTTGTCAACAGCCACCCGATAGGGAATGCCATCAACCCATGACATTTGAATCTCGCCGACCTTCCCGGGTACAAAAAGTGGCTTATCGGAGAGAACCAGGTTCGCCCGAAATCCTGCCTGAATCTTTCCCAGTTCTGATTCCAAACCAATCAGGGATGCCGGAGTCGTGGTCACCATGGAAAGGCCTTGCTCAGGCGACACCCCGGATTCCATCACTTTATTAAGATTAGCGGCATATTCCCCGACACCTCCAAAAGTGGACAGCGCGACCCGATGTCCATGATCGAGAAGGATCTTAGCATTCGATGGGGCGTATTCCCACTCCATCAATTGACGGAGTTCCACCGACTCCTGCTCCCCAACGCTGGCAATCGATGGAGCTTTTGGAAATTTCAATGGCACAATGATCGGGTAGTCGGTGGATATGGCTCGGACCCGCTTGAACTCACTGCCAGTGCCGACCATGACCACATTCCGGATACCAAATTCTTTGAGTATCTTGTCTGCCCTGAGGTGGTCCACCTCATCGAGGACCTTGAACAGAAATGCGGTCGCAGGTATCCCGGAATTCCGCGGGTGACTGCGCTCAATATGCAAATGATCCAAAGCATTCGGGCCCATGATCTCCCCCTGACGGGCATTCCATTCCGCATCAAGAAACACCTGTCGCATCAAAGCCATCTGACCCATCAGAGAATTGGGATTCCTTCCACCTTCAAATGCCATCACCTGGCGCTGCAACGCCTCAAGAATTGGCGGGCGGGCTAAGGACCTGTCCTCAGATAGGCCGGCCATGGAAATGACACTGCTGAAACCTCGAACCAGGCCATTCCGAGGCACCAGTTGTGCAGCTCCAAATCCCAGCTTCCGCAGTTCCTCCCTCATTTTTTCATCGGGCAGGCCCCCACTCAAAACCTGTCGATCCGGTTGCACCCGCTCATTCCAATGAATCCCGGGATTGGAGGTATTCGACGCGGGAACATCAATTTCCAGATACGGCTCAATAAATCCGGCATAAATATCTGGTTCACCCAGTTTCCATTGCCGGTAGCCCGAAGGCACCTTCTCATCCGGCTTCAATATCTTTTCAATCCGGTCCCTGCGCACCAATACCCAGCTGTTTGTCAGGACTTCCTCTGGACTGACATGGATCCTCGCTCCATAAACAGCATGCAGCCCCACATCTTTGGATGGCATGCCATTCGCTGGGGAATCCAGTAATCCAACTCCATACACAGCCATACCTCCATTCAGGTTCCCAACGAGAACCATCCACAAAAGCATCCTCCCATGGCTTGTGGTATTCCATTTATGCATCCATTTCATTGCCATTCTCCTTTTCTAATCGGCCAATCGGAGTGTGTCCACGCGCTCAATCTGGCGTCTGTGATGGAATTCATAAATTGGACTATGCTCCTTCCGGCGCCGATTTCCAATTCCAAATCGTAAAAGGTTCCCCAATGTTTTGTCATGAATTCCATGAAACCCTGGCATTCCTTGAATCCAGGCTCATTCGCATGGGCATCTGAGTTTCCTTGAAAGGAAAGGGAATTGCTTCATAATGAGTGCGAAATTATGAGCAAAGAAACTATTAAAGTGGCGGTCACGGGTGCAGCCGGACAAATTGGATACTCCTTGCTGTTCAGAATTGCGAGTGGCGAAGTCTTTGGTCCGGAACAACCAGTCGCTCTCCACCTCATCGAAATCGAGCCCGCCTTGAAAGCCCTGGAGGGAGTTGTCATGGAACTCGATGACTGTGCCTTCCCACTTGTAGATTATATCCGCCCCACATCCGACCTGAATAAAGGTTTTGATGGAGTGAATTGGGCATTGCTCGTCGGGAGTGTTCCCCGCAAGGCTGGCATGGAACGGAAGGACCTCCTTGGAATCAACGGGAAAATCTTCGTCGGTCAAGGGCAGGCAATCCAGAAAAATGCGGCCCGCAACATTCGCACCCTGGTGGTTGGAAACCCATGCAATACCAACTGCCTGATCGCAATGAGCAACGCCCCGGAAGTACCCCGAGACAGATGGTTTGCCATGACCCGACTGGACGAGAACCGCGCCAAAACCCAGTTGGCTCAAAAGGCTGGTGTTCCAGTTTCCAAAGTGACAAACATGACGATCTGGGGAAATCACTCAGCCACTCAATACCCGGATTTCTATAACGCTAAAATCAATGGAGCCCCAGCAAACCAGGTGATCTCCGACCAGGATTGGCTCAAAGGTTCATTCATCAGTACTGTTCAGAAAAGGGGCGCGGCCATCATAGAAGCCCGGGGGGCTTCCAGCGCTGCTTCAGCTGCCAACGCCGCGATCGACACCGTCAAATCCATCATCCGGCCAACTGCAGGCGGAGATTGGCATAGTGTCGCTCTGTGCTCCGATGGGAGCTACGGCGTTGAAAAAGGAATCATCACCTCCTTCCCCACCCGAAATATCGGGGGCTCACTCGAAATCGTCCAAGGCTTGTCCATAAACGAATTCAGCCGACAGAAAATCGATGCATCGGTGGCTGAACTTGTGGAGGAAAGATCCATGCTCACGGACCTCATCCCATCCAGGTGAATTCCCTGTCTCCCAAACAGACGATTCCAGCCACTCGAAGTGATTTCCAGTGGCTTTTTCATTTCATTCCCATCTCCGGGAAAATTTACTGTTTCAAATATCCGCTGCCCAATGCCCTGACATGAGATTCCGGCAATATCCAATCCGCTGCGATAAACACCAATCCGCCATCATTCCAGATAATATAATAAATAAAAAAAATCGCCAGCTTTCGGCGACAGACAATCAATGTATATTTGCAGTCGGACACACTCCCCACCCGGGGATTAATCCAATTGGAAATCAATATTCAGATATTTATCCTGAATGATATTCTGCTGGACAGGCGACAGTTTGCGGAATAACCCACAGGCGAGGACATGGCTTTTTGCTTCCAGAAAGAGTTTTTCAACTTCGGTGGTTTTGAATTCACGGTCTTTCCGTTGCTCATCATTGAGTCCGACAGTGGGGCTGTTGACCAGCAGGCTCACACTCTTGTTGGCAAATTTCAATGCCAATAACGCATACCGCTCGCCATCCTGAAGATTTGGAAATAGAAAATGAATCTGCATCTCTTCACGTGTTTTTTCACGTGCCATCTTTTTTTCATTTTCTGACCAATGCGGCCATTCTTTCACAAACTTGTCGGAAGCTAATTGGGCGTATTCACACGCAGCGCCCCATAAAGATTCACAATCACTCTGCTTAATCATCACACTCCGGTATCGACTGGCAAAGTCCTCTCTTGAAAAGAATATTCTGAGAGTTTTTCTGGAATTGGCCGGGGATTTTTATAGGTTTATGATAATGAATAATTTAAAGCAGGAACTGGCCGGGGTGATTGACCACACACTTTTACGTCCGGATGCAACTGCCTCGGACGTAAGAGCTTTATGCGAGGAAGCAATCCATCACCATTTCTTCAGCGTCTGTGTTCATGGAGGCTGGACGTCACTGGCTTCAGCCATGCTCGAGGGATCGAATATCCAAGTTTGTGCGGTGGTGGGGTTTCCACACGGCTGCATGGATTCGGATGTCAAGCGCTATGAAACCGAGGCAGCCGTGGATAATGGTGCCTCAGAAATAGACGTTGTCCTACCTGCGGCCGATTGAAGCTAGGGGATCTGGAATTCATCCATCGCGAGTTGCGGGACATTGTGGAGGCGGCTGAGGACCGCATCGTCAAGGTTATTCTGGAAACCTGTCTGCTCACGGACGAGGAGAAACGCACCGCATGCCAGGTCGCAAGCGATGCCGGAACCCACTTCGTCAAAACCTCCACAGGATTTGGCCGCGCCGGAGCAACTATTCACGACGTGCAATTAATGCGTCAGGTTGTAGGTAAAAAAATGGGCGTCAAAGCCTCAGGAGGAATCCGCGATACCCGGACAGCCCTCCAACTTATCCAGGCAGGCGCAAACCGCCTGGGCCTGTCAGCCGGGATTCAGATTCTGAATGGGCTGGACGAACCGGATATTCAAGCCTGGCTTCAGGAATTAGCGCAGTTCCGCACACTGAGTCACACACATCTGACCGGAAGCGAATAACTCTTCTTTTCAAGCATTAGGGGAATATTCCCATAGTTTCATAGGCTTTGGCCACCCGGTTGATGGCGAAATAAAAGGCGGCCGTCCGCATATCCGGCAGCCCCTGGGATTGCCAGCATTCGTGCACATCCTGATAGGCACGGGTCATCGTATCTGCCAGTGCCGAATGCACATAATCGACTTCGCGTGTGCCATGAGCGAAGAGTGCCTTCTGCTCCACGGACAGCTGGCGGCCAGTCATGCTTTGCAGGACGTCCAGTATCCGATTGTTATTGTTGATCTGCTGGCGACTGGTCATGCGGTCAAAACTGACATGCGACAGATTCTTCAGCCATTCAAAATACGATACGGTGACCCCCACCCGCATTCAGAAAAACATCTGGAATCACCAGACAGTTTTTCTGGTTCAGTATGGCTTCGCCACCGGAAGTGGTTGGGCCATTCGCAGCTTCCGCTATGATCTTTGCCTGAATGTGTGCCGCATTCAATTCCGTAATCTGATTCTCCAGCGCCGCAGGAATCAATATGTCACATGGATATGTCAGTAAATCTGTCGACTGAGGAACAAAAATTGTACCGGGAAAATTCTCCACCGTACCGTGTGACTGCCGGTAGAGGAATAATTCATTAATGTCTATTCCTTTTGTGGAGTAGACTCCCCCTTCTCTTTCAGCGACGCCTACTATGATGGCGCCTCCGGATTCCTGCAGATACTTCCCTGAATGGAATCCCACATTGCCCAGGCCCTGAATAATGACCGTCTTTCCTTCGAGGCCGGGATCCATGCCCAGCCGCTTCATGGTGGCCGATTGCCTCATGCATTCATCAAGACCGTAATAGACTCCTAACCCAGTGGCCTCCTTTCTTCCTGGTATACCGTGCAGTGAGAGAGGCTTGCCCGTCACACAGGCAAATCCATTGATTTGATGGGGCTGCAATGCCACATAGGTATCTGCAATCCATGCCATCTCCTGCTCACCGGTGCCATAATCGGGGGCAGGCACATCGACCTCTGGCCCGATGAAATTCTTGCGGACCATCTCAGCGGTGAGTCTGCGGACTAATCGCCGTTTGAATGTGGTGGTGAGTTGGTGTGGATCCACCCGCACCCCCCCTTTCGCCCCACCGAATGGCACATCCACGATCGCACACTTGTAGGTCATCAAAGAGGCTAGAGCCACTGTCTCCTCCATGGATACCATCATGCTGAAACGAATCCCACCCTTGGTCGGCAATCGATGATGGCTGTGTTGGGCCCGATAGGCCTCCACCACCTCAATCCGCCCATCCTCATGTTCGACGGGAAATGACATGCGATAGACGCTGTTGCAGGTTTTAACCTGCTGCAGCAATCCATCAGGAAACTTGGTGAATGCTGCTGCCTTGTCAAAATATTGCTCCACCGATCGTAAAAAAGGATCCTGCGCTGCCGGTTGATGATTCTGTCCCTGGACCATTGTCGTCTCTGTCTTTCTATCTTTGATAACTCTGCCACCGTATCGGAAGGAACTCCTGCCACATAGGCCGTGACCTTCGCCCCGCCGGCACAGATTCTGTTCTAAACAGTCCCCAATCTATAGCAACTTCCTTTCCCGTTAGCTCCGATTTTTATTCCTTTCCCACAAAAATAATTCCACAAAAAAGCCACCCCAAGGCCAGCGGGTGTCCCAGTGGGGGGTGCTATTCTGGTGCTCGTTATGCAACAGATTGAAACCCAGCGGCAGGTGTCCCAGTTGGATCAGGTGATATCCGCCAATCAGAATGTGAATTCAGGTCCAATCAGCCGGGAACGGGCCCGGTGGTGGTTTAATCAAATCAGAAATTCCATTGAGTCGGGATCCTCCACCAGGCCAAAACCACGCACTATCAACCTCCCGTCAGGGAAGTGGACCATAGATATGGACCTCAAGCGGATCGAAGCGTTCTGAAATCCACTGATCCTGGATCGGCATGGTCTTTTCATCCGTCAGTCTTGGAACAGTCAGAGGCTCTGCAGAGACAGGCAGATCGCGGATGCGAATGGATACTTCCTGGTCCAATTCCGTCGTATTCACAGCAAGAAGATAGACTCCAGGTGGGACCTCAGAGGTCGACTTCCGCAATGAGACCTCAAAAAAAGCGAGCGATATGGCGGAAAAACCACGCGTGTTAAATCTTTGAGAATACACCTTGTACTGCGCATCGGTGGCTCTCCAGATTCTGGCTCCAGTCACAATTGGAATGAACTTTCTGAGTTCATCGACGACGATCTGGATGGATGCCCAGACTCCAGGATGATCTTCAAGGTTCCAGGATGATACCTGATATCCAAAAAAGAGAATTCCCTCCGCACCTTGGGCGACGGCATCAAATACCATGGCGCGAAGTTCCGCATACGAGGGAGGACGCAGGTTGATCTCCTGAGGCATCAGACCCGGATAAACTTCCCACGAAAAAGCCTGGATAATGGCCCAGACTGGTTTGTCATAGCCGGCAGCAAGCTTCCCCAACCTGACATGTTGACCCAGATCAGATGCAGGCATCCAGGGAACAGGATAGCGATCGATCATGAGTATATCGATCGCATCGATATAGTGGTTGGAGCGTTCTGCAAACCACATGGTGATCGCCAAAGGCTTGGTGGCACCTGCCTCGCGATAGACCTCCGCAGCCCGGGATACATACTTCGGATCGATCTTATTAAATGCGGGCTCATCGACGACATACCAGGTTTTCAGCGCAGGATGAGCATCAAATAACCGGATAGATTCACCAGCCTTTCCAGGATCAAAACGGGCACCCGCCTGAGTCCCAGCTTGCCCCACCACGGAAAGTCCAGCTTTGAAAGCCCCGTCTAATACCTCAGCAGAAACTCCAGCCACTATGGTATTGAATCCCAAATCGGCCAGCTTCTGATACTGGGAAACGGAGCCTGGTCCGAACAGACCGATGGGAAAGTCCACACGCTTGTGAGCATTTGACTCAGCGACCTGCCGCGCAGGTCCGACACATTGGGTCATCGTCCAGACAACAACCGCAAATCCTGAAAATACCCTGATCCAATCCATATCCACCTTCAGGCTTTCCGGGCTATGGTCATCAACAAGCAACAGTTGATGAGAAATATGTGCAGAATCGAATAGACCTGAAATGGAAAATCAAATTTGGCGTGCGCCAGACACCCCCCAATTCCAATCAATATCATGGCAGCAAATGGAAAATATTGAAAAATCCCCGAACCCACAAACCAGTGAATGAGCACCACCATCAACATGGCCATAATAATGGAGAAACCTACAATTCCAAAGGTGGCTAAGGTCTCAAGATAATCATCATGAACATATGAATGCCAATATTGGTAGGAATTTTCCATATAGATTGAGTTCACATGGGGAAAGGATCCCGGACCGGAACCAAAAAGAGGAAAATCATGGATTATTTTTTGAGCTGTATTAAATATTTCATCCCGACCACTCGTGTCGGAATTCAGGAAGGAATAGAGACCTTTCTGGGCGAAATCGTTAAAATAGATGAGTCCGCTTTCCTTCGCCAGATCGGGCATCGAATCAAATAATGAGATATCCGATGGGACAATCGATTTCGTGAAAACCTGAGTGCGGGAAATATACCCTCCATTGGCTTTGGCAGTGTTTCCGATCCCATTCCAGAGAAATGCCACTCCTGCAGGAGAGGACCACGATGGGGCATTTCCGGTCTTGCGCTCGGACACTTCAACCCGATCCCCATTTATATAAACGGCAAGTTCATCGGTTTTAACCCAGAGCATCTCCACCTCCTGTCCGGCATACTGCGCGGTGAATCCAGGAATGTATTTCATAATGTAGTCACCGGTCGTTGTCCCAACCAGGTATATTTGAAGTTCGCCATTAGATAGAATCCGGGAAATGAGTGACTTCGGCCCGCTATGAATGGTCTGAAGGGGCGAGACAATGGGTAAATAAAGCGTCTTTTTATCCGCCACAGCCGGGACTGTGAATCGGGTGAAGATGGAAACCTGATCCGCTGTTGATTCTGTGGCTGATGTCGTGAATTTGAATGTTGGAGCTGCCAGC
Organism: Verrucomicrobiota bacterium; assembly: GCA_021209225.1. Classification (GTDB taxonomy): domain Bacteria; phylum Verrucomicrobiota; class Verrucomicrobiia; order Limisphaerales; family JAJOIW01; genus JAJOIW01. The sequence goes on along the minus strand of JAJOIW010000240.1, from coordinate 15,689 downwards.
CGCTTCTGAAGTGGCTCCCAGCCCAACCACGCCCCAAGCCCAATCACCGCAGAAAAAAGCACAGTTATCCCAATCCGCGTCACCCAGTTCGTGCGTTGAGCAAACAACGTGAATAGAATGATGGCAGAAAAGGTGCCTAATATGGAAACCAGAACGCCGCCGCGACTTGTCGCAACCAGAGGTCCAATGGCTGTAACTATAGCCATCGGCAGGAGAACAACATGCGCCCCCTGACCAACCCGCGCCGTGCGACGGAAGTTTTCTGAAAAAGCCCTTTGGGATGCCCACCAGAAACCCAAACACAATGGCCACGCCAGATTCAGATACTGGGCAGCATTGCTGCGATAGGCGTATGGACCAAACTGGGATTCATTTGTTTTGTTCCACCGAGGTTCCAGCAGCCACAATAATTTGTTGCCCCCGTCGAGTCTTTGAATAATAGAAACCATCGACAGGAGGGCCGCATTGCAGGAAATCACCCACAAAAGGCGCTTCATTCTCTCGGGCAACACCAATTGGCGAAACCGCGGCTTACGAGCGGACGAAGAAGTGGATTCCGTTTCCTCAGTCATGAATGCATGCCGCTCACGACGGGATTTTCCAAGCAACCAGTCCCGCATACTCCAGAAAAAACAGGCTAAGGCCAGATAATTGTAAAATGCGGACCACGTCGCACCTGCATCATAACTGTGCGGCAGGCTTTTGTTGAAATCATCAAAATAATCAAAATACCCAAACCCCAATACGTAATTGGCGCGCGCATTCCAGGCGGAGATAAAGCAGAAGGTCAGGATCGCCACCGTCAATATTGCCAGGACAGCAGTGAATATTTTTGAAATCCGTGTCCTCCACGAAGCTGGGCAATCAGAAAACCCCCAGCGGTGCGGACGGTATCGGTACACCATGCGAATCACCCACTTTGAGATAAATAGCACCCCCAGAGAATATCCAATCCCATTCATGACCTGGATAGCCCAAGTCTGAGTGGTTCCAAATGCCCAGGGACCAAAGAGAATGGAAACGTAGATTATCACCTCCGTGAGCAGGTCAAGGACATCATAAATGCGGGGTGTGCGGGTCCATCCACTTTCCGGGAATTGAATGGTGGTGGATTCTGAAGCCCGATGCTGCGAGGGGGCTGCATATCGTTTGATGCTGAGCCCCCATTCTGGTCCCTATCGTCCATGTATCCTTATAAAAGGGCTAGATGCCTCGTGAGCTCAAGCTCGGAATCGTGCATTTCCATAAGATTTGGAAAAATCAACACTTCTGACAAATCATCAAGACAAACTGTCCCGGGGCGGGCTAGACTCCGGGAATGAGTCAAAATCCTTTGGTTGGCATTATAATGGGAAGCGATTCCGACTGGCCTACGATGAAGGCAGCAGCGGAAATTTGCGCAGAATTTGCGGTATCTTTTGAAGCCCGCGTGGTTTCCGCTCACCGCACCCCGGAGGATATGGCGGAGTATGCCTGCTCAGCGGCTCAGAGAGGTTTGAAAGTGATCATAGCCGGCGCCGGTGGAGCCGCACACCTCCCAGGTATGGTGGCCAGTTACACCTCTTTGCCCGTCATCGGCGTACCCGTGCAATCCAAATCCCTCAACGGTATGGATTCACTCCTGTCGATTGTTCAAATGCCATCGGGAGTTCCGGTAGCCACCGTCTCCATTGGCAACGCCCGCAATGCCGGTCTCCTGGCAATCCGCATTCTGGCAACACATATGCCACATCTGGTGGATGCATTGCAGGAATTCCGCCGGACACAAGCCACGGATTCACGTCAGAAATCCGCAAACCTGACTCTCTGAATCCCGGAAATCCTATGCCCCACAGTGCCACTACAACCGGGATACCACCTTGGTCAGGAAACTCGTCGACTTATCCCGATCGCCAAAGACGCCATGGCGAACGCGGATTCGAGTCGATGTGTCGGTGACGGATTCAAGGCTGACGGTCAGCTTCTCATCCAGTGCATTGCGGAATATCAAATGGGCAGCAGTCTGGTCTCCTTCGTCCTGAATTGATGCCAGTCCCAGCTCGTCGGCCACAGCAACCGCACTTAAACGAACGCGATCCACACTGCCATCCACAACCATTTCGCTATCCCCCTTCACATATGCCACTGTGCCAGCAGCGGCCCCGCCAGCCATCATGGCTAAACACCCACTCAAAAGCATCAGGCTCGCCAAAAGCGAGAATCCAATAATAGTTCCTCTCACTAATTTCATATCCAAAACTCTGATCTGATTCGATCCTTCTTTCAAACATTGAATTACTGAATCTCTCATCAAACCAGCTGAATATTTTACAATAAAAAAGCCCACCCAGGCAGGCAGGCTCAGAAGTTCATATGGCTCGGATTCACATCAGAGCTCACCGCGTTTTTTCAAATATTCGCGGAACCAGTCGACTGTAAGCTCCAGTCCGCGATCGAGTCCAACTGAGGGCGACCACCCCAGGATCTCTTTGGCGCGGGTGTTATCTGCATACATTCTCCAGATTTCTGTCGGGCGGTATGGCACCGCACCAACCTTGAGATCGGATTTCGTCTGGGTGATTCTGGCAATTTTCTCCACCAGATCTTTGATGGAGATTTCTTCAGCGGCCGCAATATTGATGGGCTCGTCCTCTTTTCCCGGGTGAAGCGCCGCTTTGATCAATCCATCAACAATGTCAGACACATAATTGAATTCACGGGTCTGCTCACCTTTCGTGGTGAGAATCGGCCGGCCTTTCAAACAGTTGACGATCAGCTCAGGAATCACAGCTTTGCTGGACTGATATGGCCCAAATACATTGAATGGACGGCAGATAATGATTGGTATGCTGTCCGCCATCCGCTGCTTCAAACGACAATATAATTCACCAGCATACTTGGTGATCGCATATGGAGAAATCGGGTCCGGCCGCATGGTTTCAACAAATGGCACTGACTCCTGATGACCATATACCTCTGATGTGGACATGTATACAAACTTCTCAACACCATGACAGCAGTCCAGCATATTCGCCGTGCCTTTGGCATTCACATCAAAGCATTCCTCCACCTGGATAAAACTATGCCCCACATGGTTATATGCCGCCAGATGGAATACGATCTCAGGCTTGAAACTTTCCATGCCAGCCTGAATCGCACCGCGATTGCGCAAATCCGCCTCAATCACTTCAATATCATCCCAGCAATGGGCCAGACGCTCATTTTTAACCACATTACCATAGCGGACGGTGACCCCAACACGGGCTCCATCAGCAAGAAGACGATCCACGAGATGACTCGGGATAAATCCACTGCCACCAGTTACTAATACTTTCTTTCCTTTCATAATCAAAGCAGTTTGCCTTTAATTTGTATTGAATTAATATTTCTATCCTAACTTGATAAATAAGCCACCCCAGCCAATATTCAGAGCGCACTTATCGATTCCATTTCATTTGACTTGTTCTTTAAAAATTCTTCTTCAAGCGGACATTGAATATATGAATGCATCTTTATAGAGTATATAATTCAATGATTTCCTCTTCAGCTGATTGACGTTCTTTTTCTGTATTGACAGTAAGGTGCTTTCCTTTGTGGACATATGCCGACAGATTATTCTCCCGGGTCAACGATTCCAGCCACGGGGTCATTTCATCATAATTATGAACACTCTCTACAATAGGGCGGGACAGTATAAAAAACCCGATATTGATATGGTATGGCAGGTCCGGCTTCTCACGGAAGCCAACTGCCATGTTCCCGGCTATGTCCACGATGCCAAATTGGGAGCGCAATGGGAAAACCGTGATCGTGGCTTCAGCATCATGAGCATTATGAAAATGACACAGCTGATTGAGGGACACATTGGCAATGGTGTCGCCGTAACAGACGAGTGCTGGCCCATGAATGTGGGGACATGCATGGGCTAATCGACGCGTGATGGACACATCGCCCGCATTGGACAGGTGAACCTCAATGTCTGGACCTGCGATGTTGGAGTGCACGTATTCTTCAATCATCTCGGCTTTATATCCAACGCAAAATACAAACTTCCGGATTCCCTGGAGTTTGAGGAACTCAACCAGATGCAGGAGGAGTGGCTTGCCCAGCAACGGAACAAGCGGCTTGGGGAACTTATCCGTAAACGGCCGAAGCCTCTCCCCTTTGCCGCCACAAAGAATCACTGCCGTCAAACTCCCAGAATCTACTTTCATTCAATCTAACTCCAACGGGGCATGTTTTTTACCCATTCCACCCCGAATTCATTTTTAAATTGCTTACCAACAAAAATTTACGGAATAAATTCCGATGATCTGAGCTTCTCAAGCGGCCAAAATAGTCCCCAACTTAATGAGCTTGCCTTAGATTCTGACGGAATTTCTCAAAGGTTAAATTTTGAGCGCTGATTCTAGCTGCCTCTCCCATTTTCTGGCGAAGCTCTGGCGAATTTCTTAGAAGATGAAGTTTTTCCAGGATGGCCTGACTGTCTCGGATCGGGACGATAAATCCATTGATACCGTCTTGAACTATATCAGCTGCTCCGGTGTTTTCAGTGACAATGACCGGTCTCCCACACGCCATGGCCTCAAAGACCACATAGCCAAATCCATCCGCCAGAGAAGGATGGACAAAAACCGACATCTGGCCGTATACTTTGCTGTATCCCATGGTGCGGATACACATTCCCTCTTTAACCTGAATACGCGGGTCTTCATGCATATTTTTGCCTATGAATTCAAAGACTGGCCTGGATCCCGTCCCCCCCCACATTTGGAGCTGAGCGCGGGGGTCATCGAATTCGCGGAATGCTTTAACCAGATAGTGAAACCCTTTGGCTGGTTCCAGAAGACCCGCATACCCCACAATGAAATCTTCAGGTTCCCCATGCCCCGGCAATCCGTCAGATGCTGAGCCAACCGAAATATCGCAATGAATGGGGGGGTGAGCGTGAAAACCTTCGCCGGATCAAATCCGCGATCCAGGAACATTTTTCTGACGACATTCGACATGACCCGGATTTCGTCAGCTTCCTGGTATTCCTCGAGCATCTGGAGCCGCTGTGAGGCGGACATGATCGGACGGATGCCGAAGGCACTGCATTCTTCAGTTTGCACCTCGTGATAGACATCCACGTGAGTTGTGATGGCATCCAGACGGGTGCGGGCACCAATCTGCCTGGCCTTGCGCAAGGACTTCAGACACTGGCCGTCGCTCCCTGAAATAATTCACAGTCAGGCATTTGGGCCGCCACCCGGCGATCAAAATACTCATCGTTCTTGGAGACATGAAAATCTCTCATTCTTCTGAGACCAGGAGTTCGTGCCACAAACCGGGATATGGGCGATTGGCCGATGATTGTGACCGGAAAATCCAGATAAGGTCCCTGACAGAAGATATGCATGTCATGGGGATCCTCCTCTGCATAACCTTCGATCATCTGTTTGAGATTGAGTCCCTGACCGCCATTTCCTGGCTGGGCATTTCCCGAGAGCACGACTCTCAATCCTGCTGATCTTTTCATCATCTTTTCCATTCCCTTCATGTCACACGTCCCCTTCTAATCGAACATATTTTCCAAGGAATAAAAGTAATTTGAGTGACTTTTACCGGAATATTTCCTAAATGGATGTGACTATGATCCTAGTGATCGACAATTATGATTCATTTACTTTCAACCTGGTGCAGTATTTGGGTGAGAGTGGGGTCGAGCTGGTGATTCGCCGCAACGACCAGATTACCATTGATGAAATCGAAAAGATGGCACCTGAGAGGTTGTTGATTTCTCCGGGACCATGCTCGCCCAATGAAGCCGGGCTCTCGAATGATGTGATTCAGTATTTTGCCGGCAAGCTTCCCATTTTTGGTGTGTGTCTGGGGCATCAATGCATTGCCCATTCGTTCGGAGGGGTGGTGAAAGTGAATTACCGCCTGATGCACGGCAAGATTTCTGCGATTTTCCACAATAATAAAGACTTGTTTGAACACATGCCTCAACCCTTTGACGCCACCCGCTACCATTCATTGGTCGTGGAAAGGGAATCACTCCCGGACTGCCTCGAAATCACAGCTGAAACAGCTGAAGGCGAAATCATGGGCCTGCGTCACCGCACATTCCCAATCTGGGGCGTGCAGTTCCATCCAGAGAGTATCCTCACAGAAAATGGCAGGACTCTGGTCAATAATTTCCTCAAATTGAACTAAAAGTTGCGGTGGGAGCGTGAATTATCTTTTTTTCTGAAATAATTCATCGTTTATTTGAGCACTTTAATTTGAGGTCATGGCCCTGATAGTTCAGAAGTACGGTGGTTCATCGGTAGGTGATGTTGAGCGCATTCGCAATGTTGCGAAGCGGGTTGCACGTTGGTTCCATGAAGGGAACCAGGTGGTTGTGGTGGTGTCTGCAATGCGTGGAGTGACGGATAGCTTACTATCCATGGCGAAGCAGATCAGTGATATTCCGGATGAAAGGGAAATGGATATGCTGTTGGCAACGGGGGAGCAAACCACCATCGCCTTAACAGCCATGGCCCTGCATTCCATGAATATTCCGGCGATATCCATGACCGGCGCCCAGGCTGGCATCATCACAGATGAGGTGCACACCAAAGCAAAAATTCAGAATATCACACCGCAACTCATCCATCAGAGACTGGGGGAAGGTAAAGTGGTGATCGTCGCTGGATTCCAGGGACAAACTCTCCATGGCCAACTCACCACACTGGGCCGCGGTGGATCCGATCTGACGGCCATCGCCTTGGCTTCGGCGCTCCGGGCAGACATTTGCCAGATCTACACAGACGTGGATGGAGTCTATACAACAGATCCGAGAATTTGTCCCGCAGCTGCCAAACTCCAGGAAATCTCCTACGACGAAATGCTGGAACTGGCAAGCTCCGGAGCAAAAGTCATGCAATCACGCTCAGTGGAATTTGCGAAAAAGTTTGGAGTCCTATTTGAAGTTCGTTCGAGTTTGAATGATAACCCGGGAACAATTGTGAAAGAAGAAACACAGAGTATGGAAGATGTGGTGATCCGGGGAGTCTCCCTGGATAAAAATCAGGCAAAGGTCACCTTGGTCGGAGTTCAGGATAAGCCGGGATATGCGGCACGGGCTTTCCGTGCATTGAGCGACGGCAATATCAACGTGGACATGATAGTGCAGAATGTGAGCCATGGCTCCAATCCTCCGACAACCGATATATCCTTTACGGTTGATAAGCCAGACATCCCAAAAGCCCTCAAGCTCCTTCAAACAATCCGCGAGGCATTGGGCGTTCGGGAAATACTGTCCGATGAAGGCATTGGTAAAATATCCATCGTTGGCGTGGGTATGAAAAGTCACAGCGGTGTCGCCAGCAGTCTGTTTGAAACTCTCGCCACTGAGAATATTAATATTCAAATGATCTCGACCAGTGAGATTCGCATCTCGGTGGTGGTGGATCAGAAAGATGCTGAAAAAGGAGTCCGCGCGATTCATAAAGTCTTTCTGGAATGACTCCAACCCTCCCGGAATGACTGAAGGCCAGATAAATTCAGGTAGGGGGACTGAGTGCCCCAAACCCGTCCTTCCTAAGTCCCGACGGTGGCTGATCGGAAGTATCTTTTCCGGGGCTCTGGCATCCACAGTGGGGGCCTGGTACACAAAATATTTCGAGCCATACAACCTCGAAATCACCCACAAAAAAATCGGTTTATGCTTCAGATCGCCAATCGCCAGCGGACTGAAATTCCTGCATATTTCGGATTTGCATGCGTCGGGTGAAGTCCCGTATGCATACCTGTCGTCTGCAATCGACATGGCGATCGACACCCAGCCGGACCTGATTTTCGCAACCGGTGACTTCATCACATGGCGTGTGGAAGATTCCGATCAATACAGAAAATTACTAAACAAACTCACCGCTTGTTGCCCGGTTTATGCATGCTTGGGCAATCACGATGGAGGCTCATGGGCAAGCCGCCACGATGGATACGACTCAACTCACGCAATTAAAAGTCTCCTGAATTCTGCCGGGATAAAAGTCCTGGAGAATGAATCCGAAATTGTCACTGTCCGGCAGCAATCCATCGAAATTGCAGGCGTTGGCGACCTCTGGGCCAAAGACTTGAGACCGGAACTCGTACTCCCCAGAATGGAGGGTGACTTGGGCAAAAATTGGGAAAGGCCACTGTTTCTTTTGGCCCATAATCCCGATTCAAAGATCCCATTATATGAATACGATTGGGATTTGATGCTGAGCGGGCATACACACGGGGGCCAGTTGGTTATTCCATTTTTGGACTATCGACCATTTGCTCCGGTGTTTGACAAGTCGCACATTGAGGGGTTGCGCCAATGGGAAGGCCGGCGCTGGATGCATATAACACGGGGTATAGGCAACCGCCATGGTGTGAGATTCAACTGCCGCCCGGAAATCAGCCTGCTGGAGACTTGAGAGGACTGATGGTGTCAGCGTTTTTTCGTGTTCATGGAAAGGATGCTGGCGCCGTGAGTCACCCAGCCACTGCCACCCGATATCACCCGTCGGATTTTTTCTCCGGTTTCAGGGTGGACGGTGAGTGAATCGTCACTCATCTTTTGTTGAATTTCGTAAGTCCTGATTTTCTCACCCTTTTTTTGAGGGATGGTTTCGTAAACGTATGTTGCCATGGAATTCTGGATATCAGATGAACGGAAGCTGTCAAACATGGAAAACGAATTCCATCCAATTTACTGAATCAGATGGGGGAAGAGCCAATACCGACAACGATTTCCTGACGGGATTTGACCACACCTCCCGGCTGCTCCAGAGTGATCACAAATGCCTTGGGCCGGGATACCTGCAGCTTTGCATCAATGGGTATGATATTCATTCCTGGCGACCTGATGTCAAAAACACCACCATCAACCGGAGCCTCATCCCGCGACGGGTCAACTATCCACAATTGGTATTGCTTCTGGGCAGGATCATTCACTGGCAGCCCGGAAAGCTGAAGGTAGCCTTCCTGTCGGCTGTCACTCCAAATGAAGTTGCCAGCTAATGAGGAATATTCGCCAAGCCCTTCCATGGGAGCCATAACCTTGTCCACAGCAGATCTTTCAAGAATTTCAACCCGATCTTCAAGGATAAGTTATTCTGCACTGAATATTTTCCCAGGAATTCACTTCCGAGCCAGAAACACAGGATGGCGGCAGCTGCTGCCCAGCCGCCCCATTGAGCCCATGACATTCGGGTTCCGTCGGCTCGAGTGACGGGGTGATTCCCGAATGGCCCTTCAATCAGATTGTTTTCTCCTCGAGGCAGAATTTGCAAGGGAGAGAGCTGGGAAGGGAAACCGGCTGCCAGTCGCTCGCGGATGGACTCGGGAAGATCTTCACTCTGAGCTAAGTGCACAGAGGCATCCAATCCAGCAAGCGTGAGCGGAAGAGAACCATCAGGATATGCTTGACAGCCCAGCTTTGAGGCGAGCTGCACCAGTTCAGTTTCCTCCTCAGCTGATAAATCACCAAGTAAAAATCCAACCTGCAACTCCTCGAGACGATCCAGATTGTTCGGATTGTTCATGTTCATCGCATCTCCTTTCCTGACGCAGGACCAGACTCCATCGCCAGACATCCCGACTTCTGCAATTGATTGCGCAATTCCAATAAACCTCGACGGATTTTTGTCTTCACCGTCCCTAATGGCATATTCAACTGTTCTGAAATTTCCTGGTGTGTGAATCCCTCCTGGATGGACAGCTCAATAAGTTGACGGGTTTCTCCAGATATCTGGCCCATCGCTTTGGAAATCTCTTCCACACCAACCGGCCTCTCGGGAGAAGACTCATAATTATAATTCGCTTGGTCTGAAACATCCGTCTCAGGCAGAGGCTCCATGGATGGCCTACGACGCAGCTTTCTCAAAGCATCGATGGATCGTCTGCGTGCAATCAGGGCAACAAATGTGGATTCGCTGGCAACAGCCGGATTGTAAGTCCGGGATTTGTTCCAGATCTCAGTGAGTATTTCCTGAACAATATCCTCTGCCAGACTCATGTCGGAAAAAAACCGACGCGTGATGCCCCAGATCAAATTGCCGTATTGATCGATGCACTCCTGCATGGCCTCTCTCTCGCCATTGGCTAATCTGGTAAGTATTCCGGCTGTCATGATCCTTTCATAAGGCAATTCAGAGGCACACTTTACAGCGGATTGCATCATGATCAAGATCTCCCTTTTGAATGAGTGTTCTCATGTTTCTGGTCAATGACACCTGAAATCCATCATTTTAAAGCCCGAATCCATGCACAGGATGCCATCTGAACAGGAGTTCGTCCTGACTTCACTTTTGGATTCATCTATCACATCGATCATTTCATGCCTCATGAGGATTGCCGGAATCGAGATGAAAGACCTCGTGCAACGGGAGTGACTCAGGCCGATTCCCGTCAGCTGTCGGCATCAGTGGCGCCATATATTCCCACCATCTCTGACAAACCTCAGTCTCAGCAATCCGTTTCCATTGATCCTCAGACTCCACTTCAACATACCCAAACAATTGACGGGTTATCGGGTGAATGAAAATAGAATAGCTCCTCACCCCATGTGCCAGCAACACACACTCAAGTTCAGGCCAGATGGGATTGTGCCTCAACTCGTATTCTTTCTCGCAGCCCTCATGCACTGCCATGACAAATGCTTTTCTTAACATCCCTACCTCATGATTCCCACCACATTCTGACCATCTCGACGAATTTGAAAAAGAAAATTTATTTTTATAAGGATGCCCCTATTCTGGAGGGATGAAATCTCGGTCAATTCAAATGTTACTCCTCCTGTGGGTTTTACTGGTTTTGGGTCAGATAACTGGTTTTACTCAGGACTCATGGCCTGGATTCCGCGGACCAATGAGTCTCGGTTTGGGCAAGGACAACTCAGGCCTGCCAATCCGCTGGAGCGAATCTGAAAACATCTCCTTTAAAATTCCTGTGCCGGGGCGGGGATGGGCCAGTCCAATTGTCTCCCATGACCAGATTTTCATTCTCACCGCCATCAGCGATGGCATAGAGGAAACCCCGAAAAAGGGACTTTACTTCGGAGGTGAACGACCAGAACCATCCCGAAACAAGCACACATGGAAAATGCTCAGCTACGATTGGAACGATGGACACCTTCTCTGGCAGACAACTTTGCATGAAGGAGCCCCTGTCACTCCCATCCATGTGAAGAATTCCTACGCATCGGAAACTCCAACCACGGACGGATCAACGATCGTGGCCTTTGTGGCGGATATCGGAGCTTTCGCACTGAATCAGGAGGGGGAAACCCTCTGGAAATTCCCAACCCCAGCTCGCAAAAGACGACTCGACTGGGGCTCCGCATCATCCCCAGTCCTCTTTGAAAATCGCGTCATTCTTCAAAATGATAACGAGGAATCCTCCAGCCTGACATGTCTGGATCTCACCTCAGGGAACGTACTCTGGTCTGTGCCCCGCGATGAACCAAGCAACTGGGCCACCCCATACATCTGGAAAAATAAGCAAAGGACAGAAATTGTCACCAATGGCCGAAATAGGGTTCGCTCCTACGATCTCAGCGGAAATCTGCTCTGGGAAATGCCGGGCCTGTCCACCATCGCCATCCCCACCCCATTTGCCGTCAATGACGATTTGATAATCTGTGCGGGATATGTGGGAGACCGACAGCCTCCATCTCAACCAATTCTTAGAATCTCCCCAGGCGGCATCGGAAATATCGGACTGGAACCAGATCAGGAATCCAATTCATTCATCCGGTGGAGAGTCACCCGCGCATCGCCCTACAACCCATCGCCCGTCTGCTATAAAAACATCCTCTATACACTCTGGGATTTTGGGTTTTTTAATGCGAGAGACATCCATACCGGGATGGAATTCTACGAAAAAACCAGAATTCAACGCGACCCACCCGTCGGATTCACCGCATCACCCTGGGCATATGACGATAAAATCTTTTGCTTAAGCGAGGAGGGAGAAACCTTTGTATTCAAAGCCGGAACCGAATTCGAATTGCTCCACACCAATAAACTGAATGAAATGTGCCTGTCCACCCCTGCTCTCGCCCGCTCAGCACTTATATTAAGATCCATTTCCCATCTCTATAAAATACAACCTCACCGGACAGCATTTGATTCACCCATGGATAAGCCATTTTCCCGAATATCAAATCCCATATAAACAATGACTACGTCAAAATATATTTCAAAATTCATTCAATTTTCGTTGGCCACTTTTCTGTCGGTTCATTATTCATTTGTGGTGATAGGTTCTGATTGGCCGCAATTCCTGGGTCCGGAGAGAAATGGGATTTCGGATGAGGTTGGACTTGCTGATTCGTGGCCGGAGTCGGGTCCGCGGTTAAGCTGGAAACTGGAGGTTGGAACGGGTTACAGTGCCCCATCCATCCGCGATGGCAAGGTCGTCCTTCACCACCGGGTTAAAGATAAAGAAATTGTGCTCTGCCTGCATGAAACCACCGGCGAAAAAATCTGGGAATATTCTTATGTGAGTCAATTCACCGATCCCTACGGGTACAATAATGGACCGCGATGCACTCCCATTCTGACTGAGAATCTGTGTTTTACATTTGGGGCTGAGGGACGTCTTTCATGTTTGAATCTCCAGGACGGCACCTTGGTCTGGGAAGTGGCCACACAGGAGAAATGGAAAGTGCCAGAGGCATTTTTCGGCGTGGGAAGCACTCCTGTTCTGGAGGATGACTCGCTCTTCGTCATGGTGGGAGGTCAACCAAATTCCGGCATCGTCGCATTCGAAGCCACCACCGGAAAAGTTCTCTGGGAGAATGCGGGCAAATCCAATTGGGATGGAGCCCCAATGATTGGCTGGCCCGGGAATCGGGATTACTCATGGACTGGATATGAAAAGGTGGCGGATTACTCGAGCTTGGTGATGTCCACAATCCATGGGCACAAGGTTCTTCTGGGAGTGATGCGGCATGGATTGGTGGCTCTGAATCCTGAATCTGGTCAGATCCATTTTTCCCATTGGTTTATGGCACGGGTGCCGGAATCGGTGAATGCCATGAACCCCATGGTGTTTGACAACCAGGTCCTGATATCCTCCTGTTATTATAGACAAGGATCGATCCTCCTGAATATTGACCCGGATATCAAAATCCAGGGCCCAGCCTGGAAAGGATTGAATCTCGAAATCCATTTCACCACACCCGTATTGCACGATGGTTACATCTATGCATTCAGTGGGAGGAATCCTCCCGACGCCAGCTTCCGATGTGTTGAATGGAAAACAGGAAATATCCAGTGGCAACGCGACGAATCATTCCGTAACTCCTCAGACTCACCTGCCCGTCTGGGTCGAGGATCCGCTATCCTCGCCGACCAGAAATTATTTGTCCTGGGTGAAACTGGAATTCTGGCTCTGATCAAAGCAGACCCATCCAAGCTCACCGAAGTATGTCGCGCCAGGATTCAAGGAATGGACTACCCGTCGTGGACAGCCCCGGTTCTCGCAAATGGTCACCTGTTCCTGAGATCCGAAAATTCATTAATCCGGCTGAATATACTGCCTTGAAGAAATTCTATATTTCAACCATGGCATGTGGGGATATGAATAAGCCACCGGGTTATCACCAGCAGAGCCCTCTGTATTCAGCTTGTGTGAGCTGAAGTTCGGGCCAGGAATTCACATCAACAATGGTATGTTCCGGTGTTAAAATGTGTTTGAGTTGTTCAATGTCGGCACACTTTTGTGAGATCACGACAACTCCCCTGTCTCCCAACACTTCCCGCAGGTCCTCATACAATAGTTCGGATAAATTCGGCATCCAATCATCTGCCGCTTTTTTATTGCTTCCCAATAATTTCACCGGATCCAGATTGGGATCATATATACGCAGCCTGTACCCGTTCTGAACAAGCAATTGCGCCAGCTTCACCATGGACGACTCTCTTAGATCATCCGTGTGGGCTTTAAATGACACACCCAGAATGGATACCTGGTGTTCCCCCACTTCTTCAACCAGCCGCACCAGTGATTGAAAATGCACCTCATTGGAATCCAGTATGTTCTCCAGAATCGGCAATGACTCCCCAGCCATGCGCGCACCATACACCAATGCCCGAACATCCTTGGGCAGACACGAACCTCCAAATGGATTTCCAGGGCGCATATAATATCGGGATATATTGAGCACCTCATCATTGCAGATCAGGTTCATGACTTCCCGCCCATCGATGCCCAGATGCTTGCTCATGCGACCCATTTCATTGGCAAACCCAATCTTGAGCGCATGAAAAGCATTACATCCATACTTTATCAGCTCCGCAGTCTCCCAATTCGTCACATTCGGAGTGCTCCCTATCAACCGCAGTGCCTTTTCACTCACCGTCCTCCCATCCCGGGTTCCAATCACCACAAGACTTGGATTCTCAAAATCACTCACCGCCGTGCCTTCCCGCAAAAACTCAGGGTAAAAATAAACTTCCAGCTTCTCCGATTCGATCAAATCATTCAAAAAATCCACCACCAGCTTCCGGGTGCTTCCGGGCAGCATTGTGCTCCTCAGTATTAATATGTGCTTCTCAGGTTTTTGACGCACACCTTGTGCAATTGACTGAACCACTGTCCTGACAAATTGTATATTCAAAGCTCCATTCACCTGACTCGGCGTCCCAACACAGACAAGGGAAATCTCAGATTGACTCACGGCCTCAATCACATCTGTGGTTGCCCGGATTCGGCCCGACTGCGCCCCGCTGAATAAAAGCATATCCAGACCCGGCTCGACAATCAGAGGCTGCCCCATATTCAGGTTGTCCACCTTTGCCTGCTGAACATCGACACCAATCACATCGAATCCGCGCTGCCATAGACATCCTGACGTCACTGCTCCCACGTATCCCAATCCAAAAATGCTGACCCTCATTCCAGAGCTAAAGGTATGAAACTGGTTTCGAATTGGCAAGACTCCCCACCTATTCCCGTCAATACCACCCGTGGCCCGAATTGAACCTTGCGGAATGACGGGGAACAGGACCCGAGTGCTTCCCCGTTGATTGAATCTGCATCGCCCTTAACCACCAGATCAACAGTCTTCCAGGAATGACCCACCTCAATCAGTATGGAAACCCCGCGGCGATCCGCCCGAATCCGACGCTCGGACACCTGTGTGAGTATGGTCTCGGGCGCGAATTGCCAGTTCACCGAAAAGGGAGCTCCTGAATGCGCATCAGCTCCAATCACCCGATCAGTAACCACCCAGCCCGATCGAGATTCGATCCAATTAATAAATCGCTTGATCTGTCCATCGGGAGTGGAAACCTGACCCAGGAGACTATTTTCTCCTTTCAGGCGTATCAAAGGTGGCTTGTGCTGAGAGACCCACATGAATGGCCCCAATCTTCTGGCCAGTGGGATCGAAGGAACACAGGGTCCGTTGTGGGCTTCCCGGGAGGCAAGAGTGTTCCTCATCGCCACATCCCCATAGTAAGCCCCAGTCCCCGGATCCACTATGATCGCCACTCCGCGATACCAAACCGAAAGATGGAGGGCGTCCAAATGGCCATGTGCTGCAATGGATAAGTATCCCAGTGGCGAGAGATCCCACCGAAGTGTCCATCCTTCCATCCGACTCACTGCCATCCCGGATTCGGGGTAGAGTAACCAGTGGTCCGCAATGAACTCACCACATTTTTTTTTTGGGCGTCTGGTGCGCCTCCCAACAGGAACCA
>JAJOIW010000130.1 GCA_021209225.1 Verrucomicrobiota bacterium | reverse complement strand
GGTCCTTCCCAGCTTTCGGGTCGAAAGTGCGTGTGGCTCTCGATCACCAGCATGCGGTCGCGCTCGTCCACGACGAGGCCGATGGGTTGCTGAATCAGAGGCTCCCTGGCCACGAGGCGTATCTCCAGAAGTGGGTCGGCCAGGAGCGGGAACTCAATTTCGCCCGGCTTCGCCTCCGCATCATTTTGGGCGAAAGCAGTTTCCACCAGCCAAGGCACGCATGAGTATTCAACCCATCAAATTGAAGCAGGGCATCCACCTGATGCATTTGTTTTACAAGGTGAACCGAAATGCCTGGTGGCATCTGGAAGGCGCCCAGCGCAAGCGGGCCATGCACAATCTGGAGCAGTTTCTCAGTTTATTTCCTGGTCCGGCGCATCCCCGGGTTTCGTCATTTGCCAACGTTGGGGGCAAGGCCGATTTTGCTTTCATCCTCTATCAGGAGGATCTGGTGAAGCTGGGGGAGATGCATCATGAGCTGGAGGCCTGTTTCCCTCCCAACACAGTGGAGCTGGTCTATTCCTTTCTCAGTGTCACTGAGTTGCCCGAATATGTGACCACCGAGGAGGATATGAAAAACATGCTCATCCATCAGGAACAACTGTCCCCCGGAACCGAGGACTACAATGAGCGCTTCCAGCAACTCAAAACCCGCTTCCAGCACTACGAGCATTACCGCCTCTACCCGGAGATGCAGGATTGGGAGATCATGTGCTTCTATCCCATGCTCAAGCGCCGCTCAGGCAGCGACAATTGGTATGCTTTGGACTTCCCGACCCGAAAACG
The DNA here is from genome assembly GCA_021209225.1 of Verrucomicrobiota bacterium. Lineage (GTDB taxonomy): Bacteria > Verrucomicrobiota > Verrucomicrobiia > Limisphaerales > JAJOIW01 > JAJOIW01. The sequence goes on along the minus strand of JAJOIW010000130.1, from coordinate 8,970 downwards.
TCTGATGGCTGGCCATGCCCGTGTGGGGAGAACCTATGCCGGCAGAGTATCCCAGTTGATCACCGGATCTGCTGGACTCGATGACTGGGAATGGGGTGTCACCCTCATCGCCCATCAACTGGATGAGATTAAAGAAATCGTCTACGAAATGCGATTTGACGAAGTCAGTGCCCGCTACGGGGAATTCGGCCCATTTTACATCAATCTGCGCCTCAAACCCGCCGACCTCTGGGACCACCTCAAGCTCCATTGAATGGACCTGCATACCCGTATTCCCGGGAATTTTGGAAAATCCCATCGAAAAATCTTAGCCTTTTTTGTTTGTCTCGACAAACATCAGCGGTTCAATGTCTGAAAATTCATCATCATCATCATCATCGGGTGCGACCAAAAAGTCCGTCGATCTGGGGACGGACTCGACGCTGGCCTTTTTCTCCTTGGTGGATTGGTTTGAGAAAAACCGTTCCAAAGTGTTCATGGGGCTGGTTATTTTATCCATTGTTGTGATTGGAATCTACGGGATGAACTCCCTGGCTGCCTCCAAGCAGGTCGCGGCTGCCCATGCCCTCGCCACAGTCGATAACACACTGGATTTCGCGGACCCATCCAAAGGTCCAGGAGGATCGGATTACCAATCTGTGGCGGACTCCTATCCCGGATCGCGGGCAGGTGCCAGAGCCCTCCTACTGGCCGGCAGAACTTATTTCGAAAAGGAAAAATTCACGGAAGCCAGAAACGCCTTTCAGCAATTTCTGAACAACTACCAGGATGAGCCGGTATATATGATTGAAAATGCCCGATATGGCCTGGCACGCAGTGAAGAAGCGCTGGGCAATAATTCGGCAGCTCTCAAGGAGTATCAGAATCTTGCGGATGCCTACCAAGCCAGTTTGTCTGAGGCGTCCCGGTTTGCCGCTGCGCGCCTGCTGGAGGCGGGTGGGGATCTCAAGGCTGCATACCTGTTGTTTGACTCGCTTTCCCTTGGAACCGGATTCTCCTACTGGACACGCGAAGCCAGTGTGCGGAAGCAGGAAATCCTGAAAAAGGATCCATCGGCAAAGCCAGCTGAAGTAGCGTCCTCGACTGTTGACCTGTCACCCAAACCCTGACCAGTCGGGCTGCATGAAGCCGGTTGTCGATGTGGTCGCTGGCCTCGTCATCCGCAATGGAAACTTCCTCGTGGCGCAGCGGCCTCCCGGGAAACACCTGGCGGGCCTGTGGGAATTCCCAGGTGGTAAAGTCCATCCAGGCGAATCGTTCCCTTCAGCTTTGAAAGGGAATGGCTCGAAGAACTGGGTATCCATATTGAGCCATTGGAACGGGTGTTCTCCACGGAGTTTGAATTGCCGGAGAAATGCATCCAGCTTCACTTTTTCACCTGTCACTGGGTCTCGGGCGAGCTTCAATCCCTGGAGAATAATCCTGTGTGCTGGATGAAGCCTGCGGAAATGCAGGACAAGCAATTCCCGCCCGCCGACAGTGATCTGATCCATTGGCTCAGGTCGGTCGACATTGTCGGCGATCGCATCCACCTCTGATTTTCAGGCATTGGGATTGAGCCGGCCCAACCTCCCCTCGACCAGTTTCCGCTGAATTCAGAATGTCTGCTGAACCTGGATCCCATCCAAATCGGCCCGTCTCATTCACCCGGAGTAAGGGCTGGGAACAAGATGTCCCGGGATCGCCTCATCCACCTTTTCAGCCAGGAGTCATCGGCGGACACATAAACAGACCGGGGCGGGAGCTGGGAATAAAAAAACCCGCCTCAAGCGGGTTGCGGAGAATTCCTGGTGGATCCGTTCCAATCAGAGGATTTCAGAAGTCAGGAAGAAGCGCTGAATTTCGGCCTGAGCCGCTTCCGGAGAGTCCGAGGCGTGGGCAATATTTTTCATTTTGTCCTGCCCCAGGTCGCCACGGATGGTTCCTTTGGGGGCCTTCGTGGAATCGGTGGGCCCAAGCATGTCGCGCACTTTCGAGATGGCCAATTCCCCTTCGAGAGCGATCGCGACAATCGGTGTCGACTGCATGAATTCGACGATCTCGGGGAAAAATGGTTTATCTGCTATGTGAGAATAGTGATCTTTGAGCAATTCCTCGGTCAAACGCATCATTTTGCAGGCGCGCAGTGTGAGGCCTGCTTTTTCAAATCTCTGAATTACCTCGCCAATTAACTTTTTGCCGATACAATCCGGCTTCAATAAGACAACAGTCAGTTCCATAATAAGAGCCCGAAGATAAGAGTTTTTTATTATCTGAAAAGGAAAAAGTATTTTAATATCCGAGTAGATGTCGGCAGATTCAGATTGGACATTCGTAGATAACATTGGAGAGCTTGAGAAAGCGGTGAAGAAGCTTCGGGGTTCGAAGTGGATAGCTTTTGATCTGGAAGCTGACAGCCTGCACAGTTATCCGGAGCGGGTTTGTTTAATACAATTGGGTTGCGAAAGCGGGGCCTATCTCATTGATTCCCTGGCATTAACGGATTTGAGCCTTCTTTTTGCTGAATTGGGCAAGAGGGAGCTGATCATTCATGGATGTGATTACGATCTCCGATTACTCGCACGCCAGTACCAGTTCCGTCCAAAAAAGGTCTTTGACACCAAAGAAGCCGCCCGCATGATCGGGATGCGTCACTTTGGATTGTCCTCACTCACCGGGGAATTTTTTGGGGTTGAGTTGGAAAAGTCGGGACAAAAGGCGGACTGGTCGCAGAGGCCCTTGAAAGACTCGTTATTGGATTATGCCCGGAAGGATGTGGCCTACCTGAACCCGATGAAGGAGTTGTTGGAGAAAAAATTGCGTCAATTGGGTCGTGACGACTGGCATCGGGAATGCTGCGAGCGACTGATAGTGCTCTATTCGCGGGTGGAGGAGCCTGACATGGATGCGGTGTGGCGTATCAAGGGATACGCCAAACTCAATCGCATTGGTCTTTCCGTTTTGCGGTCGATGTGGCAGTGGAGGGAAGAAGAAGCCGTGCGTCTCAACCGACCTCCGTTTTTTGTCCTTCCGCACAAAAAGATGGTGGAAATTGCTGACCTGGTTTCCATGAAAAAGCCTTATGTGGATTTGATTCCCCGGAAGTTTCCGGCCAAGCGGCGGGCTGGATTACTGGCTTCGATTCAATCTGGTCTGGCGGTTGAGTCGGCTGATCGTCCGCGCAGGGAAGTCCGTTCATCGAGGCGGGTCAGAATTCCGAATGGGGAAAGGGTTTTCACATATGAGGAATTGCGATGCCACCGGGATCAACTGGCGGATCGCCTGGAGATGGATCCGACCGTGATTGCCAGTCGATCGGATCTGGAGATGATGGCATGCAACTGGCATGAGGCTGGAAAAGAACTGATGAAATGGCAATGGGAATTGATGTCAGAATGCCGGAAACTGGATCCGGTTGAAAACAACAAGGCCAATTCGCGCTCCTCATCGTTACGATGAATCGTTTCTGATTTGTGAAGTATCCCAGGTTTGATTTGGATTTAAGGCATTCCGGGGGCGGAATTTGGTTTCGTGCCATGGCCAATTGAGGTATCCAGAATCATGCGTTGGACAAGGGGAAGAATCTGGGCAGGTGGAGCTGGCATGCTGGTTCTGAGTTGTTGGGTCCTGGGAATTGCCCATGAGCGGGTGTCTGGGGCGCCGGTTGTTTCGGAAGTGCGCAGTACGGGGGGAGTGGTCGTGTCCGTGTGTCCCTGGGCCAGTGAGGCGGGCATCCGCATTCTGGAGGCAGGTGGCAATGCGGTCGATGCGGCGATTGCCATCGAATTTGTGCTGGCGGTGACCTGGCCGGAAGCGGGAAATATCGGAGGTGGTGGATTCATGATGGTTCACCCCGGTATCCATTCCCGGCGCGATGTGGTGTGTATTGATTACCGCGAGGTCGCGCCCGGTGCGGCCAGTCGCACATTTTTCACCCGGAAGGATACCACTCTCTCTCATAAAGCGGTTGGGGTACCCGGGACCGTGCGCGGAATGGAACTGGCCTGGAGGCAGTTTGGCTCTCTGCCATGGGCACAACTTGTTGAACCAGCCATCAAACTGGCGCATGAAGGATTTGAAGTGGATGAGGCGCTGGCCAGTTCGATCAACGAGGTATTGGCTTCCGGGCCGGTGCAGCAATCCGGAATTCATCGGGAGCTTCTGAAGGTCTACGGGAAATCCAACCACGCAGGAGGCCAGACTCCATGGGTGCCCGGGGATCGCATCCAGCTTCCCGATTTGGCTGCCACCCTCCATTCCATTGCCACATTGGGTCCCGACGAATTTTATGTTGGACGCATAGCTCGCCTGATTGTCCAGGAAATGCAGACTGGCGATGGGGCCATAACCTCTGAGGATTTAAAAAACTACCGGGCCATTCTCCGGTCCCCAATTCATGGGAAATATCAGGATTATGATGTCTATGGACCACCTCCACCCAGCTCAGGTGGAATCTGCATCATGGAAATGCTCAATACGCTGGCTGCGGCGGATACGGGGTGGGCAAACTGGGATGATGTCGGTTTCCAACATTTTTTAGCGGAAACCATGAAATTAACCTTTGCCGACAGAGCCCGGTACCTGGGGGACAGTGATTTTGTGGCCATCCCGCAGTGGCTGACCCATCAGGATTATGCCCGCCTCCAGGCCACACGCATCCACCCGGAGCGGGCGACCCCATCCACAGAAATTGCTCCAGATATCCCGATCCGTCATGAAAGCCCGCACACGACCCATTTCTCTGTGGTGGACCGGCATGGGATGGCGGTTTCCAACACGACCACTCTCGAGGCGAGTTGGGGGGCCAGGATCGTTGTGACCGGGGCCGGATTTGTGCTCAATAACGAGATGGGTGACTTCAACTGGTTTCCCGGGGAGACAAATCAATCCGGCAGAATCGGGACTGAACCCAATACCATTGCGCCGGGGAAGAGGATGTTGAGTTCTATGACGCCTGTCATTGTCTCGCACAAGGGGAGTGTCGTTCTGGTTACGGGGTCCCCCGGAGGAAGGACCATTATCAATACGGTCCTGCAAATGATTCTTGCACACCTGAGATTTCACCTGCCGCTGGATCAGGCCATGTCCCTGCCGCGATTCCACCACCAGTGGTTGCCGGACAGACTCAGAATTGAGAACCTGGAAAACCCAACTTACACTCCCAGGGTCGAGGCATTGCGGGGCGCTCGGTCACAACATCCATTCGGGAAATCACGGACAATCCCAGGGGGATGCTCATTCCATTTCCATCGATACCTCATCCGGCCTCCGGCATGGCGTCGCGGACTTCCGCCGCCGGGGAGCCGCTCTTTCCGAAACTCAGACATCAACCACAACCCCACAGCAACCCTGACCCAACCATTTGAAAACTCATGAATATTGAAAAACTCATGCGCTGCCGCATTTTCAGCCTGGTCCAATTCAGTATTGTCCACCTGGCACTTATTCCCGGGCAGGTCGAAGGCAAGGACATCGATCTCGAATATATCCACCAGAAAAAAGAACTGGGTATCGACCCGGTTTATGCTTTTCTGCCAGCTGGTGCGACCTGGTCACCTGAAGGACATGAAATCCTTTTCAGGCAGCCGACCCGGGATACTGGAGAATTGTTGGTCTGGATGCATCCGGGCACCCCAGAGACTGGAAGAGTCTGGACTCCTGAGGCTTTGCAGAAAACTTTATTGGCAGCAGCGGCGGTGAAGCGGGGCGAGAGTGTGGATTGCCCGCCAACCCACATGTGGGATGAGGTTGTGGTCGACAAGCCAGACCTGTCGGGTGGAAACAAACGGTCGAAATCAGATGATACTGAGGACCCGGCCAATCCCCGGGTTTCAATCCGTTGGCATGAGTCCAAAAATCTAATCCGGGTCCAGTGGAAAAAAGATCAGGGATGGCTGGAGCCTGGTGCCGGCCGGCTGACCTGGGCCGAACCGGAAAAATTTGTGAAGTCCGATCGGGGTGAAAATGATTCCGTGTCCCCGAATGGAAGTTACCTTGCCTACACGCGTGCAGGAGACATCTGGGTATCTGATCTGGCGAGCGGTGCCGAGGTGCCATTGACCCGCGACGGTGGCAGGGATGGCATCATCAATGGAGTTTTTCCCTGGGTTTACTGGGAGGAATTGATGTGGCGGAGCACATACCAGGCATTTGAGTGGTCGCCACTCAGTCAGCGGATAGCCTATTTCCAGTTTGATGAGTCGGCCATTGACAAGTATCCGATCACTGATTTTTCATCGGCTGCCCCGAAGACCATGTTCATGTCCTATCCGAAAGCCGGGCACCGCAATCCGAGCGTTCGGGTCGGGATTGTGGGTTTATCCTCCCGGGAAACCCAGTGGGTGGACCTCCCTCAGTTGCACGAATACCTGATTCACCTGGTGTGGGCTCCGGATGGCAAGGCTCTCTACCTCCAGGGACTCAACAGAGCACAAAATCATCTTTGTCTCTATCGGATTGACCCAGTGGATGGACGCGGAGAACTCATTCTGGAGGAGCGTGCCTCCACCTGGGTGGACACATTTCGAATGCCTTTGATTCTTGATGGCCCGCTGCATCCAGGCGAATTCCTCTGGCTGTCCGAGAGAACCGGATTCAGCCATTTTTTCAAGGTGAATCCAGAGAATGGCCAACAGGTGCCAGTGACACAGGGAGAATGGGAAGTCTCACGAAGAGGATTCTCAAACAAATCAGTCATTTACAACGCACATCAGGATCAGGTTTTTTTCAGCGGGCGGGATCAGGGGCCACTGGAAAAGCATTATTACAAGGCTTCACTCACCGATTATTCCCTGCAGAGATTGACCCATGAGGCGGGGAATCACAATGTGTCACCCTCACACGATGGAGAATATTTTTTGGACACCTGGAGCAGTATCGACGTGCCCCGTCGGATGGTGTTATTTGACCGTGATGGGAGACACGTGACCACTCTGGGTGAGGTTTCGCAGGCTGATTTTGCCCCGTATGAAGTGCGTGTTCCCGAACTTGTGGAGATTTCCAATGGGGATGGACTGGTATTTCATGCATCCATCCTCAAGCCGGGGAATTTTGATTCAACCAGAAAATACCCACTGGTGGCCTATGTGTATGGCGAACCGGCTGGCCAGGTTGTCAGCCATTCATTTGTTTCTGATTGGGATATGGTTTTATCCAATCACGGTTTTGTGGTTTTCCGGTTTGATGGTCGCGGCACGCCCGGTCGGGGACGCCCATGGTTGGATCCAATCCACCGGGACCAGATGACAGTGCCCATGCAGGATTGGACGATGGCCGTCGAGTACCTGAAAAAAATCGACTATATCGATACCACGCGTCTGGGTGTGTGGGGATGGAGTGGGGGAGGGACCATGACCCTGAATCTCATGCTGAGAACCCCGGGCTTATTCCGTGCGGGAGCGGCTGTGGCAGCCGTCACTGACAAAGCCTTATACGACACGATTTACACCGAGCGATACCTGGGATTGCCCGCAGATAATCCCGATGGATATCGACTGAGCTCACCTCTTTCTGCTGCCGCGGATCTTCAGGGAGCTCTGCTGGTGGCTCATGGAATCAGCGATGACAATGTCCATATTCAGAATGCCTACAATCTGGTGACCGCCCTGAATGAGGCGAACAAGCCATACGAACTCTACCTCTACCCGCAACAGGATCATGGCATTGGCGGTGACAAAAACCGATACCACCTTTACTCAAGGCTTCTGGAGTTTTTCACCCTCCACCTGAATCCCTGACCGCACCTAAACTCACCACCAGAAAAAAAGGACCCATGATATTTCGTGGGTCCTCAAATGATTTCTGTGGAATTTCTTATATTGATAGGCGATATCACCGGCAGCAGATCCGCTCACGCTGTGGCGTTCTGCTCAGAATGGCTTTTATGGCCTCATCGCTGGCATCCCGATCCATTCCTTTCAGGGATAGATCTTGAGCATATTGGGATGATCCGTCACTTCGCTATGCAGTAGAGATGCCTGGATCCGCGGATGAGAATCTCATTGCCGATGATCGCCGGGGAGGCATTGATGGGTTCGTCCAGTTTATTGATGTGTTTGACATTCAGATCCTGGGAAGCGGTCAGGACAACTGTGGCCCCGTTCTGGCCAGCCAGATAGACGTGTCCAGCCGCAGCGACAGGTGAGGAATAGACTCCGGAAATCTCAGGCAACCGCTCCTCTCCATAATACACTTTTCCCGATGCCGCATCGACACACGACAGGAAGGCGTCATTTCCTTTGCAAAAATACAGTTTTCCATCATACAGCAGGGGAGATGGCACGTATGGTGTTCCGCGGTTGATGGTCCACCGGACTTTGTCTGAGCCGGTGATATCGCCCGAACCTCCTAAGGCAATGGCCATGGCTGAATTGCCACGATATCCGGACATCACATAGACACTCGACCCATCCGATACGATGGAAGGAATGGCATTGGTCGTCTGGCCACCGCATTCCCATATCAGGGATCCATCCCGCACGTCGTAGGAACGCACTTTATTGGTTGCATTCACAATCACCTGGGTCACTCCGTTATAGGTGATGACGAATGGAGTGGACCATCCGGTTTTTTCGTCTCTGGAAACTTTCCACAATTCCCGTCCGGAGTTTTTATCCAGAGCATACAACCAGGAATCCTCCTCAGTGTCCCACAAAACGAACAACTGGTCCTGGAACAGGGCGGGCGAAGATCCTTCTCCAAACCCATTCCGCGTCCTCATATCTCCGAGGTCTTTTGACCACAGAGTTTTCCCTTCCATGTCATAGCAGAAGATCCCATAGGAACTGAAATTTGAAATAACAACTTCTCCATCGGTGACTGGCGAACCAGAACTGTAGGTGTTGGTCCGGTGGCGACCCTCAACCGGTATCGACTCCTGCCCCGTTTTCGCCCACAGAATGCTGCCGTCCCTGCGGCTGATACATAATGTCTGGAATGCCATAGGCAAATCCGGCGCCGCTTCACTCAGTCCGCCAGGCCCACCGCCTGGAG
>JAJOIW010000210.1 GCA_021209225.1 Verrucomicrobiota bacterium | reverse complement strand
ACAGAGCCTTCTGCTCCCGTGCCCACGGTCCCACCGGATGTCAGGGCCAGGGCGTCCGGGATGATGACCATCGCGGCATCCACTTCCGCATCCTTCTGAAGAGCCATTCCCGGGCTGTAGGAATCGGGACCCACCTCCAACAAATCAGGCACCCACCTGATCGTGATGTCCGATGGCTTTAATCCCACACTGGCCAACACAGTCGTCAGGTAGTCAACATGTGGACCAAATGCCTGGACGGCCACAGTTTTCCCACGCAGGTCGGCGGGCCGGCGAATGGATTCTTTGACGACCAGAGCATCTCCCCCGGCTGACCAGCTCAATTGATAAACCACTCTCATTTCTGTGGATCTCGAGCGTTGGGCGACCTCGGCCGCCATGTTGATCATTCCCAGAGTCCCGCGGAGAAATGGCGTATCCCCCCCGCATATACGCTTCAACCTGCCGGGCAAAAACATCCTCCCGGTACAACTCAACTTTCAATCCCCGATCAGCAAAGAGACTGCCGGACGCAGTGCTTGCCTGCCCTCCGTTGGCATGAATCGTGATGATGTCGGCTCCCCAGGCTATGACTGGCACACGCAATGTGCCCTTGGATATGTCCCAATCGACGGCCTGAGTTTTCACGACTTCCGCCAGGGACACTGGAGGCAGGTATGGATTTTTATCCTGCGCCCTGACCTCAGGGGACAGCATCCAACCCAAGGCAATTATTCCCAATAAAAAGTGAGTTCCTGTTTTCATCTTTTTCTGTGCTTCATCCATTTCTGTTGATGCCGGGCTCAAATATTCCCTGATTCAGCTGATGCGGGAAAGACTACCCCAGAATACTTGAGTGTGAAAGGCTGTACTGCCCGGAACTTGATGAGGTGTATTTCCATTCAGTGCCCGCTGAATTTCAGCGGGGACATCCTATCACTGACCCGTACCACTGAACCAATTATAATTCGGGGCAAATTTCGGAAGTCACATGCAGGACTTCTTAATTCCAGATGAAAACTTCATCGGACAAGCGGGTGAGAGCGCGGCAGATATTCTGGTAGGACTCCAGCAATTCACCGAGGAGGCTTTTCATCGCAAACTCGTCGGCCAGGGGATGGCGCTGAGCGCAATGAAAGGAGGACCAGCCCAGCTTCTGGTAAAACCTGACTCCCGGAGCTCCATACCTCCGCTCCCGTCGAGCCAGATGGTCGTGAAAGATTCCAGCCCAGATCAGGTAATAATTCCCAGCCCACAATTCGAGCAGAAATTTCTGATATGCCCCGACGGAATGCACCAGTTGCATAAAGTCCACAGCATGGAGAAGCGTTGAATCCGGGGAGATTACGCCACGTTTGTCTGTGGGATGCTTCAACGAGAACTCAGCCAGGGCCCAACTGACATATTCCGCGATGAGCGCATTGTGCAACTGAACCTGTTGGAATTCATGGCGAAGCACCAGGTAAAAGTAGAGGTGGGGGGATATTTTCAATGCGGGTCCACGCGAGATGACGGACTGGTGGATGCGGGGGTCATCCAGGATTTGAGTGAGGCTGTCCGGTTCGATCAGCAGCTTTTCCAGATGATTCCACTGGATCTGCTCCGGGTCGAGCAGGGACATGATAAATTCGCGATCCATCTGAGATAGAAAGATGCGGTATTCGGAGGTGGCTACTTTCATATTTTCTCCTTTCTCGTACCTGAGTCCTGACCCATTAATCGGACATCGCTGAGTCAGTTTAACCCATGAGATTTCATTCAGCAATGTGCGGGACCTCAATACTCCCATACCCGGGGCCCCAGACAGACCTCATGAAAAGAACAATGAATGCCAGTCATGCGGACAACGAATTATTCTCAACCTGCTCCCTCTCCGGTGAATGGTGAGTCGATTCCCGGCTGAAAACCGGCGGCTTCAACGCAGTGGCACCATTGATTTTTTCCTTCGATCCGGCCCACCCGCACCATCTGGGCCAGTGCGATGCCGGGGTGGTCATGGATCACAGGAAAAGGATTCATGGACTGAGTGATTCATGAACTGAACCCGGTCATGGAGTTAATCCAAAGACCGGGAGTGTCGGCCAGGATACTGACATGAGATGGGGAAATGTCCATGGCCCGGGCTGGGCGCGACAAAAGGATTGCCAATCCCGCTGGAAACCCATTCAGTTGTGGGCATGACAAATAATTTTGGGCGGCAAGCATTCTGGATGATTGTTGTTGGGTCATGGGCGATTGGGCCATCCCTGTGCGGGTCGATTTGCCGGTGGTTGAGGCGCAGTTGGCCCGCATCAACCCGATGCATGCGGAATTCATTTCACCCTGGGCGGAAAATGCGGTCCGACTCAGGCTGGGAGCGTATCCCTCAGGCGTCGTATGGGCGGAATCGACGGATGGACGAGCCATTGGGGCCCATTGGCTGCAGAATCCATCCGGACTGGATTCCTGGACTGCCTATCCCAACCCACCGCACGCAGGACAGATGAAGTGGTATGTGGAATGGCCATTGGATACCGGGGCAGACATCTCCCCGCAGCGGACAGATGGAACAATATTTTTACGGGCTTCAGGAAAGAATTCAAAAAATGGATGGTCCTGGGAATACCAGCCCTCACGTCCCGGGAGATATCGTGCCATTTTCAGCTTCGCCACCGAAGCCATCCAGGAAATTCCCCTCATGGGGTCAGTCACTCTGAAATATGCTGAAACCGAAGTGCTCGCGCATTGGCCGCAGGTGCAGGTTCCGCATGCACAGATCTCAGGTTCAAGTCTCTGGCTGGGCGATATCAGCTTGAAAAATGCATCCACGGACCCGATCAGCCTTGAACTTTCCGCTGACCTGGAAAACCACCTGAGTGCCAACCAGGTGGCCCTTATTCTCATTCCGACCACAGAGGGAGTCAGGCCCGCGCAAATGGCCGATGGCGGCCCGATTGAACTGCATTCGCGCAATGCCACAATCAATGGACTCAAATTGCAATACGAACCGCAGCCAAACAAAATAACTGTTGGATATTGGATTCATGTCACGGACTGCTTTTACTGGGATTTTCAAGTTTCGAAACCCGGACGATACACAGTCCGGATATTCCAAGGGTGTGGCAAAGGACAAGGTGGAAGCCAGGCGGCTGTGGTCCTGGGCGATCAATCGCTCCCATTCCTGGTCGAGGACACGGGGCATTTTCAGAATTTTGTCCCCCGCGATCTGGGAGAAGTCACCCTGGATCGGGCAGGCATCCACAGACTCTGGGTCAAAGCTCTGGTCAAAGCGAAAGGGGCAGTCATGGACGTTCGGCAATTACATCTTATTCCCATTGAAAATCATGAATAAATCCCGATTCTTCCGCCGCCCGGTTCTGGGGTGGTGCTCATTGGCTCTGATATGTGCCTGTTCGTTTCAACCTGGTTTTGCCCAGGAATGGACCCGCTTCCGGGGACCGAATGGATCGGGCATCGCATCGCCTGGAAACCGCATTCCGATCCAGTGGAACACCGGCTCCTACCAGTGGAAAATCCCAATACCCGGCGATGGACATTCATCACCCGTTTTGTGGGGACACAAACTTTTCCTCAGCGTCCCGGAAAAAAATGGCGCATCTCAGGTGTTGATGGGAGTCGATGCCCATAGCGGACAAATCCTCTGGCGACAGGCATTCGATGCTCAGGCATATGCCATTCACAATTTCAATTCCCTGACCTCCCCCACCCCAGCGGCAACCGCGGATAAGGTTTTTTTCACCTGGGGGACGCCGGAAAATATTGAACTGGCCGCACTCAATCACGATGGGCACATTCTCTGGAAAAGAAACCTGGGCCCCTACCGCAGCCAACATGGTTACGCCAATTCCCCGATTGTTGAGGCGGACAAAGTCATTATCGCCATGGATCACCTCGGCGAAAGTTATCTGGCGGCATACGATGTCAACACCGGGGCTGAAGCCTGGAAGCTGCTCAGGAATTCCTCGACGGCCAGTGCCTATTCCACTCCATGCCTGTTTGAGCCACCTGCCGGAAATGCGTATCTGGTATTTAACAGTTCCTCGCATGGCATCACGGCCGTCGACCTGGAGACTGGGTCACTCGTCTGGGAGAAAAGCGATGTGTTTGACAAGCGCAGCGTGAGTTCACCGGTATTCAACCAGAACCTCATCTTCGGATCCTGTGGATCTGGAGCTGGCGGAAACTATGTCGTCGCCATCTCGCCCCCGGATTCCGGCCGCAGGGATTCCCTGCCTGAGGAGAAATTCCGGTTCCGCCGATCCGCTCCCTACGTCCCAACCCCGGTCATCCGTGGCGATCGCGCTTACTTCTGGAGCGACCAGGGCATAGTGACCTGCGTCAATCTGCAATCCGGCGACACCCTCTTCTCGGAAAGAACAGAAAAACGATTTTTCGGTTCACCGGTTCTGGTGGGTGACCATCTCTTTGCCATTTCCACTGATGGGCATGTCCTGGTGGTCAAGGCGGCGGATGAATTTGAAATTCTGGCGAGCAATCCCCTCGGCGCAGGAACTCACTCCACCCCCGCGGTCGCCAATAACCGCATGTACCTCCGCACCACCAGACACCTCATCTGCATCGGGGACTGATCCACAACCCAATCATGAATCCAGTGCTCCTGATTGTGCCGTTCTGCATCAGCTCATACAGGATCGCTTTGATTGGGAGATGGCCAGCGGGTTATTCCTGAATCAGAACAATGCGGGCCCCGAGGTGGTCGCTGCGGTCCGAAGGTGGCGTTTTCCCGCGGTATGCAGTGCGGCAGTACTCGCCTAAATCAAACCAGCTTCCCCCGCGGTAACATCGAAGATCCCCCATTTCCGCATCGGCTGGGTTGAGAGCCTGCGACGGGTCATAAGGTTGATACTGGTTCAGGCACCACTCGAAAACATTGCCATGCATGTCATACAACCCAAGCGCATTCGGGGGGTATTGCCCTACGGGTTCGGTGGTGTGAAGGAATATGCCACGTGGAGCATCCCCATAGGGAAAATACCCGTTCATGTTGGCCTGATGGCTGCCGAGGGACTCCCCAAAATGAAACGGTGTGGTCGTGCTTCCGGCATTGCGGCAGGCATACTCCCATTGGGACTCGGTGGGCAGGGTGAAATACTGATTGTCCTGCAAGGACCCATTGGCACGTTCCCGAGCGGTCAGCCATTCGCAGAAGGCGACGACATCATTCCAGCTGATCGCCATTACGGGGTGGTCCGGGCCATTGGCATGCAGATTCCTCCAATTGGCTTCCAGTGATTGCAGGATCTCCTTCTTTTGCGGATCGAAGACCCAGGTTCCATATCCTTCGATTTGCCTTTCAGCTTCGGACAGATATCCGGATGACTGGGTGAATGCCTGGAAGTCCCGATGCCTCAACTCGAATTGCGACATCCAGTATCCCTCCAGGATATCAACCTTGTGTTGCCACTCATCATCCCGCCTTTTGGCCTCAGTCCCGGGACTTCCCATGAGGAACTCGCCCGGGGCAATCCATTTGAGGGTCATTCCCAAGGATTCCACCCGCCAATCCTGGCCGGACTGAGGAAATTGAGTGGTGTTGACCACGGGCGTCGGATGAACAACCGGAAGTCTGGGTATCGACGGGGTGATCTGACGTTTCTGAAAATAGAAGATCCCACCGGACAGGATACCAGCAGTGACGAGCACGAGAATCACAATCTTCAGTCCATTGACCGCACCTGCTCTCGATAAGTTGCTTTTGTTTTTATAAATCATGTCTGAATTTCGCTCCATCAGATCCATTCCTCGAATTGGTCTGAGTTTCATTTCCCATTGCATGCTGACAGATTTTTATCGCCCAACGCTAATGACAAATAACTTAAGAACAGGTAAGCTGGTTGACATGAAATGTCTATCCCAGAATTCTGTGCGGGATAGGGAAATGGGATTCAGCCTGATTGAGTTACTGGTGGTGATTGCCATCGTTGCCATTCTCGCCTCCATGTTGATTCCAACCTTGAGCAAAGCCAAAGAATCCGGGCGCAGTGCCAGTTGTCTCAACAACCTGAGACAACTCTCCATTGCCAACACAATCTATGCCCTGGACTATAATGACCAGACCGTCCCTCTCATCATGCAGCTCGGCGAGGGCAGAGTGCGGCTGTGGATGGGGAACTGGCCATTCAGGAAACTCATCGGTTATGGGGATTATGCCAATTCTGTGGTCCAGACACCCATTCCCTACCGGTGTCCATCGGACTTTCAGATATTCCAGCCCAACCGATACTCCTACCTGAACGACCCCAATCTGCCCAACGAGAGGAATACCTCCACCCTGGTGTCGTATTCCTACAACTTTGAAGATTGGGCCCCATCAGACGGACGATCCTGGTTTACCGCCGTCCAGGAGACCTCGAGCCATAAGCTCAGCCAACTGCCATCCCCTGCCCGGTCCATGATTTTTCACGACGGCCAGGACTGGTGGTCCAGATGGTCGAGCGCCGACCCGTCCAAAGCCTGGAATATCCTCCGCGATAAAGGCAGCGTCGGCGATTACCAGGCCCTCGGAATGGGCGGTCCCACCTTTTACCGGCACGCCCAAGCTGCAAACTTCTCCTTCTACGATGGACATGCCCAGAAACTCCCCACTCAAAAAGCCTTCATCCCCCACAATTTCTATACCCAGGATAAAATCCCCGGCATGTGGGTGGCCAACCCGGGTCTCTGGAATAAAAACCGCATGACTCCCTGAATCGCGGCATCCCAAACCGGCACATTGTCACATTTTTGTCAACTTCGCGCCACAAACCGCTTGCGTTGAATGGTTTGTCATGCATATGATGAGCGTCATTAATCCCCAGGCGCAATGAAGCTCACTCTCAGCAAGCCTGTGAGACAGGCCATCATCAGTGGCAATGCCACCAATCACCACAGCTGCCAGGTCATAGCCCACCCCATACAGAGCTCTGGCCCTCTACTCCAGAGTCCAGGTCTCAGCACCGAAGATGAACCTCACCATCGACATTGAGCTGCGCGGATGCGAAGCCACCCTCCTCAACACTTCGGCAAACTTCTGCCACAACCATCGGCCCACCGACTTCTCCCAGGCCGAACTCGCAGCGCTCGATCCGGATTGCATCCTCATCCAGACCATTCATCACGCCCTCATTGATCTGGTCTGACCTGCACATCCCCCGAAAATCCTGACACAGCTCCAAAGGAGCGCCACGATGCCAACATAGCCCGCAGCACAGCGAAGGGCTATGATAGGGATTCGAAAATTCAGAGGTCTGAAAGACCGCCGGACAAAACCGCGCGTGTGACCAAAGAATTCCACATGTTTTTGAAACAATACAAGATGGATTAGGATGAAAACCATGTCTGGGGCTGACTGGTTCCATCGGTCTTTCAGACCTGGACATTCACCCACATGGATTCATAGCCCTTCGCGTTGCTGCGGGCTATGCTGGTATCATTCCGCTCTTTCAGAGCTGCTTTGAAACAGAATGCGTCCCTGACGGGACCCTGCGGTCCTTGCCGTTGCGCGGCACCCCCTGCGGGACGACCCGGGTGGGTATCGGAGAGACAGGGCAGCGGTATGAACAGAAAGCTGGAAGCTACAAACAAAAGATTGACAAAAACAAACAACTAAACAATAGATGTATACAAGTTATTCGCCTGCTGTTTTAACAAGAGATGGGACATCCCCTTTCCGCGCCAAGCCGGACATAATCTGCAACCCCTTGTAACGCTAGCGCCGTAAGCGCCCCGGCATGAACAGTAAGCCCGCTTTGCGATTGCATGGCGTGAAGACCGCCTTGCCATCCAACACTATCGCCTGTTTTGATGCAGGCAGCACGGTGGTTGGTCAATGGTGTAGCCCAGTTGCTGACTGAATACTTCCTGAGCAATTGCGGGGATATGCCGAGGTCAGTAAACCACGCACTGGTGCTCACCGTGCCTGTTGGCCACGATTGAAGCACTTTCTGTATTTTTGTCGCTGTATCTATACTCATGGTTTACTTATAGCGATTTTTTTAATGTAAATTCAGAGGGATTGTATTAGGGGACCATTCCCCCCTTTGCCCGAAGCCAGTGCCGGAACAAAGCAGACGTGCGGTGGTCCAGGGTTCCAATAGGGTCATGAGATGCCCCTTGATCGTGGGGTTGTCCAGCGACAGTTATTTTTCCCCAGAGCGGTGGTCAGGGACATCGCCGGTTCTCCAAACCGCCGCATTTGGGAAAATAACTGCCGTGGCACCGACGGACCTATTCGGCATAACCTGGAATGGATTCATTGGGGGGGATAGGTGGATTGGATAGTGCCCCAGGTGTAAGTTCCGGCATCGCCGGCGGCGCTTCCCTGTCCGGCGGTGATAGTGAAGTTGGATCGGTTCAACATTGCCTCGCCGGGAGGAAAATTCCCGGTAACCAGCAGGCTCAGGTTTTCCGTGACGATGCCATCGATGGTCTCCTTATAAATAAATGCCTGTGGGACATAAGCCGAGACACTGATTTGCACCGAGTCATCCGGTCCAACGGAGAGAGTGCCCCGGAATCCATGCTGGCCGACCGGGATGAATGGGACGTCGAGGATGGCGGGCAGAATCCATTCGACGGTCCGGTCCCGATCCGGCTGGCGGTAGATGCCGGAAGCATCAACGACCCGGGCCGTTGACCCGGATATCCGGGTTCCGCCACTGCCACCATAGATGGGGACTTCAAAAGGTTTGCGCCGCCAGCGATGGACGTCAAACCGGAAGCGGAGATTGAAGTCGGTGGTGATCGAGGGCTCATCCTGACCTATGGAGAAAGTTTTAACCAAGCTGGATTGAACCCGCCATTCGGTTAATGGGATGGTGTTGCTGGTGCGTCCAGACTGCGAGGCGGTGACATATCCAACCGAGGGTTCCTGATCCCCCGGCAATGGGAGAATGGCCAGGTTGATCCTGGAAGCGTTTACTTCAATTTGTTTGGTCTGACTCCCCTCCACCTGGACCACGACCGGGATTTCCTTATCAAATAACCCATTCAGATAAACGATGTCCTGGGATTCATCGGTGGACAAATACTGGAGGCTGGGGACCAGCAATCCAAAATCCTGAGGAGTCAGAGATTCGGGGAAAAACCGCAGTTGGGCCCCTTTGGATCTTTTGGATTGGTCCACATCATATCCCCGGGCAGACAGATATGTGCGGATCGCATTCAGATCAAATGGCCTTTGACGGGGATGCACCTGAGTGAATATCTGGCTGCCACCCAGTGAAATATCAAAAAAGAGGCGCGTGGCAAAATACGACCAGACATCCTGGATGGAACCAGACCACCCGGCGTAAACCGAGCCTCCCTTATCCAGACAGGCCTGGATGAATGTCCGGGCCCGGGGATGCGAACTCATGCACGTGTCGATGAATACCAGACTCTTGTCGCTGAAACTCCAGCGGTTTTTGACAAATTCCTCGGTGATGCAGTAATACGCCCGCGGAACCACCACGATCCCCCTGGAGCGTATGGCCGGCCCAGGCACAGCATAAACGAGTTCACTCTTATTGAACTCGGAATGCAGGAGCGCCTCGGATTCCCGGGTGACCTGCGTCGACGTCATTAAAACCAGTTTCGGGGACTCCACAAAGATACCGCGCCCCCCTGGATCAGGAGCGGGCTTGAAATGGCTGAGAGTCGCCAGTCCCCCATGGGTGTCAATGTAGAAGACTCCGATGTCGGATGAGTAGTTCTCAATCCCCATGAGGTTCTGAAGTGTGGCTTCCCCACCCACGACTTCATAGCCGCGCGCCTGAAAGGCGGGAATCAAGGAGGTCAACATCGGGGCGGCAATCCCGGGAACACTGGCCTGAAACAACACCGCCCGCCTGGAAGTCGGGATCCCGGTCGAGGTGACATTGGCCAATCGCTGAGG
>JAJOIW010000212.1 GCA_021209225.1 Verrucomicrobiota bacterium | reverse complement strand
GATTATTCTTGAGAGCCGCGACAAGCAGAGAATTCAACTCCGTGTCCCCCTTTGAGTCCTCATGAGCTGGCAAAGCCTCCTGCTGTGAGTCAGCGACCCACGAAGTCTGCAGACCTGCCGGTCGGCGGGAATCCTGCGGATCTGGATGGCGACGGGGGGATATTGACTGGCAGCCACAAACCAACAAAAAGGGAATCAGGAGAGCATGACTGAGATGGGCTCTCATATTTCCCGGAGGTGAATTGAAATGAAACATACAAGGAATAATCAGAATGGAATGAGACACAAAAGGTGAATTAAATGGGACTATTCACCGGCAAATGGGCGCGGAGAAGTCCATACGGTCAGGAATGAGGGGATGAGTTGGAAGGTGGTTGGACGAGGTGCGCGGCCGAAGACCGGATATCAGCGGACCCAGCAACCCAATTCAGATCACAGCAGAAGACAACAACACAAAAGGAATCGTGGCGGGCTGGGGTCAGTTACAGAATCCAGGCGATGGGTCTGAGATGAAAACGGGGAATTGTCCACAACTGCAGAGAGGGAGAACTCCAGTGGATTGTAAAACAGGATGACTTGTTGAAGGATCCGTGGTTTGGAATCCGGACCGGCCGGAGGAGTGGCTGGGTTGAATGGAAGCCTTTCAGGGGCATCATCGACACAACAAGCTTTCCCTCCACAGGGGCAGTGACTGCAGACATTGTCAGGCAAACCAAAGAACACAGCAGCACCAGAAACATGGTGAACTAAACCAGCCAGAATATTCAGAATGAGTATTCCAGAGCAGATACCTGTGACCCATCGGGTTGGCATGACAGGAGGAATTTATGCTGATTCATTGGAGAAGCAAAGAATTTTTTAAAATGTGCGGCTTCAGGTCAGGTCAGTCTGGCTGGGAGGACAGCTTGGCGGGATTTGATGATGGGACAGGAGCAGATGGAGAGTGGATGGAATTTCTGGATACTTCGAGGTATTTGAAAGTGAGTTTTTTCCCGAATGGGATGGATCCGATGATGCGGATGTAGCGGGTCACCCAAGCTTTACAGAACAGAATCACCAGAACTGCCCACCCGACCCCCATGACGAGCCACATCATTTGGAAGTCATTCTCATTGGGCATGGCCTGAATGGAACTGAACAGGATGATCAACAGGTATAGAAGGAAGGTGGGCATACCAATAATCCAGACAATGGATTGAGTGAAGGCATTGGAATAATTGACACACGTGAGTCCCAGCCAGGCGCCCCCATAGATCAAGGCAGCAATGTCCAGAATAAGAAAAACATAACTGGTGCAATAGAAAGTCCAGAAGTGGTATTCCTTGGAGCTGGAATCGCCAACGAAAATGATCAGATGCATGATCACCTGAAACAATGCCTGCACAATGATCGAGTAACGCAAGTCATATGCAGCAGCCCGGCGCAAACTGATGAAGATGGTGGATAATTTCAGAGGGGTGGAAATGAGAAATTCCAACGTTCCATCCCGCCTTTCACGATGGGCGGCTCCAATGACCACCGAGGCCCATTGCCATTTGAAAATGAGATTCGAAAGCATGATGCCAACCAGACCGGCAATGGGCTCGTCGAAGCCATCGGTCACTTTTAAGATGATCAGATAGAGGGCCGCAAGAAACCCCATAGCACAGGCAGATGTGATTTCCGGCTTTCTGCGGCTGAATAAATAATCCAGGGGAAAGCTGCTGGTCAGGCGCAATCCACCGCGATTCCCGGCAAATCGGTTCCCCGAGGCAGGTTGGGTGGTCGATGCTTCAGACTGATGGGATTCTGATTTTGAGGCTGGTTTTGGCTTTGGCGTGGACCTGGATGGCCACAGCCGGAATTTCCTGGCGGGTTGGGATTCGACCGGGTTTGTGAAATTCCTCCAGGAATGGCTTAATTTGACAATACAGACGCGGAATAAAATAAGTGACAGTCCGAGAACAAATCCCTGAGTCACAGCGAAAGCCAGCCAGGAGCCCGCCCCCAGCGCATTTCCTCCCGGGCCACCCATCCCGGCAATTTGAAAGGCCTGAAAGTATCCATTGGTGAACCACACAAATTGCGAGAAATGCTTCTGCAAAAGAGTGGCTATAAATGGGAGAATAAAATGGATACCAACGACAATGGAGCTGGCTGTGCTGAAAGCGGCTTTAGACTGAGTCTGAAAAACTGAGGCTGTCAAACCGATGACCAATGACAGGATGAGTTGATTGACGGATATGAGGGAAAGCTTCAGGACCATTTCGATAGTGACTCCACCATAGAGTATCGTGAAGCTCAGCACGGGAACAGTCGCGAGCAGATTGAGCAGGGCTCTGAATGAATTGGCACTCAGCTTTCCCAGTAGAATATCCATGGTGGTGAGATCCGTGAGAAAAAGTAATCCAAGAGTGCCATTGCGTTTTTCAGCGGCAATGCAGTCGGATGTGTAGCGAATGCCTGAGAATATGGAGAAAGTCAGGATGACCATTGAGAGAAACGAAAACATCAGAAGTCCGATGTTGTTGTTTCCCAGGTTTGGTGACCTTGCGTCGAAAAAAGCCATCATCATTGTCCCGATAATGCCAAGGACGCCAATACCGATACGACTGAAGTACGTCGATCGGGCGCGGGACATGATTCTCAGTCCTCTCTCAATGACAGGCCAACATTTCAACATGGTCTATGATTTCACTTTCAGAAAATTTCCGGTTATTGAGGTTGGTTTGGGTGAATTATTGGGTTTCGCCACTGGTGTAGTTCATAAATACTTTTTCCAGACTGATTTCCTCCTCGTGGAAATCGCGGATGGGAACCCCGGCAGATATGAGCTGGTGGAGAATTCTTGCAGGATCGATGGATGCATCTTCCAAAGTGAATGAAATACGCCCTTTGAGGATTGTCGGGTTGACCAGTTCCGGGATTTCGAGGAAGGCAGGCAAGGCACTCTCCGGGTTCGGCCCGCAATGAACCCGGAAGACTTTGTGGGAGGAAAGATCCTGACCAACACCCTCGATAGGGCCTGAGTATTTGAGGGATCCTTTTTCGATGATGGCAACGCGATTGCACAGCGCCTGGAGTTCACTCAGGATGTGGGAGGAGATAATGATGGTTTTCCCCATTTTCTGGAGTTCCTGAAGGATAGCCATCATCTCCACTCTGGCGCGTGGGTCCAGACCGCTGGCAGGTTCATCAAGCAGGAGCAATTCCGGATCGTGGATAAGCACACGGGCCAGACCGAGCCGCTGCTGCATGCCCCGACTGAGCGCCCCGATGAGTTGATCCTTTTTTTCATGCAGCCCGACCAGTTCAAGCACGTCATTGATGGTCTGGACGCGTTGATTGGCGCCAATCTGATAACAAGCACCAAAAAAATCCAGATACTCGGAGACAATCATATCGCGGTAAACACCGAAGAAATCAGGCATATATCCAATGATGTGTCGGACTGCATCTGCTTGGGTGACCACATTGTAACCGAGAACTCTGGCTTGACCGGCTGTGGGGGAGAGAAATGTTGAGAGAATGCGCAAGGTAGTGGTTTTACCAGCACCATTGGAGCCAATGAATCCGAAGAGGTCGCCCCGGTTCACCACCAGGTCTAAAGCATTGAGAGCTGTCAGAGCTTCGTAGGTCCTGGTCAGGTTTATTGTTTCCACTGCCGGAACGTCGGGCTGGATTGTATATTTCATGACGATCAATCAGTTCGGGTAAATTTATATGGAGATAATCCCATTCTATGAATGCCTGATTACTTATCGAGGTGAGTCAACCGGGACCAGCCATCGGAAAATGGATAATTCACTGACATACCTGGAGGTGAATTGTGATTGAATGGGAGATGGGTTAAGCTGATCGAGCAGGCCAAAGACGAGGATAGTGTTTTTCCGGGATTCTGCATTGATCCAGGCACTCCCCGGGCTGGACACGGGTGGAGGGGGATAGGATTCAGTGCTGTTGAAACGGATTCTGTCGTTGATTTCCCTGGCCCCCATGAATTCCGGTTCCTGGAGCATGGTGTCGATGAAGCTTTCTATATCGCCGGGGCTGAAGGAATGCTCATAGATCTGGCCGGTTTCCGTGACCTGATGGACCATACCATATTGATTGTAAATCATATATTGATTGAGGTCGTTCTGGGTGGATAAATCCTTAAGTGGTGCGACGAGGATGTCGGGATTGGAGACGGATTGAGGATCGAGTGAAAGGGATAGTTCCCGGGAATTTTCCGGGTTTGGGATGCGGAAAATATTTTTATTCCACAAGCAGTACCAGGTGTGGAAGTTGAGAGAGGAATGATTGATGATATTGATTTGTGGAGCTTCGTCCGGGCCGGAATATTCGGTGATTATTTCAACATTGGGGAGGGAATCCGATTCGGTCTGCCAGGAGAACTTGAACTGTTGTGAGGTCCAGACCGGAATGAATGTGGAGGATTGAAATCCGGCACCAGAGGATGAGAATTGAATGCGGCCATTGATCTGGTTATTCAGGAGGCCGGATATGGATGAGGGGGCCTGGCCCGATGAGATATCATAATTTTTATTCACCGGGGAATAGATACCGGCATAAGTCTGACCAATGGTTGGCAGAAGATCAGGACGGGAGGGCACTTTCACCAGGTGGACAGCCCGCCATTCGGTTCTCCCGGCCCGAGCGATATACCCGACAACATAGATCACCAGGGAAAATGCCACCACCATGGAAGGAAATGTGATCCACGTGAGCATAGGCCTTTTTAATTTCCGCAGAACAATCCAGTCCACAGGTCCGATCATGACCAGGTATACCACCAGAATGAATAACAGCAGGAGGATAGGAATTTCTTTGATCTGCCTGGAGCGAACAATGGCATCATACTTGGTTTCCATCCATCGGCTGATGAGATCTGTAAAATTAAACTGATTGCCCGGGGACTTCTGGTCGGTGGCAGCAATTTTGAGTATTTGACTGAACACCTGGTGGTGAGTCTGGAAGGCAGTGACCCAGAACCAGTAAAAGCCATCCCAGTCCTCGAGTCCGGAGAGGTTGAAATTAAATGCGGCTATGGTGACCGAACCGAGACCGGAGCGGAGATGATGCAGGAGTGGCATTTCAGGGGAGCCAACAATCTCCGCCCCCGGGACATCGAGTGGAAAGACCGCAACCTGGCGCGCGGGAATATCCGGAATATATAAAGATGGGTCATTCAGATTATTGTCCTGAACCACCAGCCCCGAGGAAGTCAGCCAGGAAGGTTCAAAGTTGAAATAGGGCGCCAGATTATTATTGAGGTCATCAGATATATAGTTGCGTATGGGGTCCAGACCGGCGGGTCTGGATTCCCCTGTGGAGCGGGCCATGAGCCATTTATTGAGAATGGGATGTGAGGTTAATTCGGCGGGTTGAGCCAGGGAGAGGACGAGGTGACCTCCGTTTTCCACCCAACTCATGAGGGCCTGGATCTGGAGAGGATTCAGACGGGAGAGGATGGATGACTCAAGATGGATGCCACTGACCCCGGACAGCAGGAGTGAGGAATCGGGCAATTCGAATTCGCGGATATTGAAGAAGTCGCCGATGAATTGGCTTTGGCTGCCGGATCTGGATGGAGCATTGCCCTGAATGGGCCGATTCATGAGTCCTGGAGGTGGGCTGAATTTGCGGAGACTCTGGTCGCTGACGCTCAGAAAAACACTCGCCGGCCAAGGTATGAGCTGCAGATTGAATCTCTCACTCAATGCCAAGGACTTTCCACTGCTGTCCATGAGTTCCGCCGTCATCATCGTGGACCGCATCGGTGAGACATGAAATGGAATCTGAATCCTTTTCCTGGTTCCAACCGGAATTTCCACCGGGAACTCGATGATCTGGTTGTTGCTTCCGAACCCGCCTTCCTGAATTCTGACGCGTCCATTTATCGGCACCGATTCACTATGGATTTCGAATCCGAGTGGGCATATCTGGTTGACGACCAATGTGTCGCGGAAGCCTGGGAAAAAATCGAACTGGATTCCGTTGGATGCAGGCTGGGCAGGAAGGCGCGTGGTCACTATGAGCGCGAGAAACAAAGAAAAATTCCTGATCCGCACAAGTAATGATCTCGTTTTCCCCATGGCTACATTTGGTCTCAGTTGCGCGTCACTATGCTTCAATCCGGGTATAAAATCAACCAGCCATTTTCGGGATAAAACTTCTCCGGATATGATTATTAAGCCAATTCATTGAGTTGATTCAGTGAATGAGAGGGTGAAAACTGAATTCCCCGGTTGAAATACCCTGCCGATCGTGCTTATTGTGCGACTGAAAAGGAAATTGATGTCTGATCTGAAATCCAAACCCAAGTTTATCTCTCTGCTTCAGGACTTTTCCATACCATTGATCTTTGGGGTGGTTGTGGCATTGATCTGCGCGAATTACAGTGCTTCATTTTACCATAAGCTTGTCCATACGCCGCTGCACAAGATGGCTGGTGTTTTTGCATCGGATGATGATCATGGCGACCACACCGGGAATTCCTCAGAGGATCACGCTGGGACGATCACTGAGGGAGGGCATACGGAAACATCCGCCTCCACAGATCATGAGATGGGAGAAGATCATTCCCACGCATCGCACAGCAAACTGGATCATTTCCTCACGCTTCATTTTCTAGTGAATGACATATTCATGGTGATCTTTTTCGGGATCGCTGCAAAAGAGATCACTGAGTCAATTCTTCCGGGGGGGGCATTGAACCCGATAAAGAAGGCTGTGAATCCATTACTGGGAACTCTGGGAGGAGTTCTGGGGCCGATAGGGACTTTTTTTGTGCTCAACAGCATGATGGGACAGGAGTCGTGGGCCAAAGGATGGGGTATTCCAACGGCGACGGATATTGCACTGGCCTGGCTGGTGGCCAAAATTGTTTTTGGGAAAGGACACCCGGCAATCAGCTTCCTGCTGCTCCTTGCAGTGGCCGATGATGGGATTGGCTTGGGGATCATCGCTTTCGCCTACCCGGATCCGGTGAATCCGGTTGTCTGGGGTAATACGGCCTGGATTGTTCCGGGCATGGTTCTCGCGTTTGTCCTGCGATCTCTCAAAGTGAAGAGCTGGATTCCATATATCGTTTTTGGGGGAATTTTCAGCTGGTATGGGCTGTATAGCGCGCATCTGCATCCGGCTCTGGCTCTGGTCTTCATTGTGCCATTCCTGCCCGGGCCCAAAAAGGATTCCGGATTATTCGCTGAGGAGGCGGACTATGATGCCCCCGGCCACCCCGAACACAGTCCATTGGAAAACTTTGAGCACAGTCTCAAACTTTTTGTCGATTTAGGCCTATTTTTCTTCAGTTTTGCCAATGCCGGGGTTCCATTTTCCGGTATCAACAATCTGACCTGGATCGTATTACTGTCCCTGTTCATCGGGAAAACTTTGGGAATCACGCTTTTTTCCTGGGTGGGTCAGATGCTGGGTTTCCCCCTGCGCAAGGGATGCAGTTCAAGCACCTGGTTGGAGCCGGGATTGTTGCCGGGCTGGGCTTGACCGTGGCACTTTTTGTGGCGGGCCAGGCCTATACCGACCCAGTGGCTCAGGGGGCAGCGAAAATGGGCGCACTCTTCTCAGGGTTCGTTTTCATAGCGGCCTACTTCTATGGAAAATTGGCCGGACTGAGAAAAGATTAGCGACTCGACAGGGTGGACAATGTGAATTACTGTCTCTCGATCTATTATTTTGAACAGAGATCAGCGGAGGATTAGAGAGTTATGTTCGAAAAATATAAGAAGCGTTGTCCACGATGCGGTTCCATCCATGTGAGGACAGCCAAAGTGAATCCGGCTAACCTGGTTCTGATACCTGCCAATCTCCTGCTGGCCCTGGTGCCGGGGTTGAGATTTCCATTGATGATGAAATGCACGGATTGCAGCCACGCCTATACTCAGCATTTCAAGAACTGATCCCACAGGACCTGACTCGTCGGGTTTGATTATTGCGATGGATCGGGATCCGGATTGTCAGTGATATGCTGGATGGCCCAGCTGGCATGCTCCTGGACGAGGGCATCGGGATCGTGCATGACTGCCTGCTCCAATGAGGCCAGATATCGCCGTTGCCGGGAGTTCCCCATGGCGATGGCGACATTCCGCAAAAACCTGCCCCGCCGGGTGCGGAATAATGGCGTCCCCCGGGTTGTTTCCCGGAATTCCTTGTCATTCATCCCCAACCACCTCTCCAACGGGCGATTTCTCAATTCCGGATTAAGAAAGGACTCCAGTTCGCGCGATTGTTTGGCAAATCGATTCCATGGGCAGACGGCCAGGCAATCGTCACATCCAAAAATGCGCTGTCCCATCAAGGGACGGATTTCTTCAGGAATCGATCCTTTATGCTCAATGGTGAGATAACTGATACACCGGCGGGCATCCAGACGAAAGGGTTCGGGTAACGCACCCGTCGGGCAGGCATCCAGGCAACGTCGGCAGGTCCCGCACCGGTTCGGTTGGCTGGAATCAGGTTCCAATCGAACCTGCGTCAAAACCTCCCCCAGAAAAAACCAGTTCCCCAATTCTCTGGAAATCAGATTCGTATGCTTTCCCACAAACCCGATTCCCGCCCGGTGCGCGTAACTTCTCTCCAATACCGGGCCAGTATCCACATACCACAGGGATCGACTTTCAAGCCCACTCAGTTCATCCATGAATTCCGCCAGCAATTTTAATCGCTCTCCCACAAAATCGTGGTAATCCCGATACCAGGCATATCGCGCGAGCACTCCGGTCTCCCCGGACGGATCCGTGATCAGCCCGCCCGCTGGCTGATCCGGGTGAAGGTAATTCTGGGCCACCACCACCAGAGATTGAGCCCCCTGGCAGAATCAATTGGGGGTCCATTCTTTTCTCCTCCCCCGCTCCATCCAATCCATGGTTCCCAGATCCCCGTTGGATACCCACTTCTCGAATGCCTCACGGTGCACCACATCGGGTCTATCCGCCGAGGCGATCCCACAGTGCGAAAATCCAAGCTCTCCCGCCCGCTCAACAATGCGGGCTTTCATGGTCCTGTCATCAGCCTCACCCATGCCCCAGATTTCCCCCACCTTCCAACTCTTCTCTCAGCTGCCGGTGCAATTCCCTGACTTCCTTCTCAACCTCCGCACACAAACTTTTCCGGTTTGTGCCACTCACCGTTCCCGATCCAAAACGTATATGGCACTCAATACGCGGTATCCGCAACAGCTGACGGAAATGCGGAACAAATTCCATGTCCCCCCAATAACAAACCCGCGTCGATGCATGCCCCTCCACCCCCGATCCCAGCACATAATAGATCGCCGCTGGCTGAATCCTCCACCCCTCCTTCGCCGGAATCTCAAATAACGATGAATGAAATGGCAGAACCTCCCTCCCATCAGAACTCGTCCCCTCCGGAAAAAATATCACCCGACTCCCACTCTCCACCACCCCACTGAACCGCGACATCACCCGCGGCAGGTCCATCTTACTCTCCCGATTCAAAAAGATCGTCCCAGCCGACCGCGCCAAATTACCCAGAAGCGGCCACCCACCCACATCGGATTTGCTCACAAAATTCATCCCACCCCCGGCTAAAAAGGCCAGAATATCCAAATATCCCAGATGATTTGCCACCACCACCTGAGACTCGGGGAGCAGGCTCCCATACAGATGCATGCGCATCCCGCAATTCCAGCGGAGGATGAGTGCCCAGAATTGGGCCCATTGGGTGTGGTTTAATGGGGAGTAGGGATGGGATGCGGGGCGGGAGATTTTTCTGAGCCAGGAATGGAGTGGGCCGATGAGTCCGACGAGGACGAAGACGAGGAAGCGGAGGATGGAATGCAGGGTAGCCATATCCGACTTGGGATGAGATGGGGGGTGAGAAGTGAGGGAGTGATG
>JAJOIW010000155.1 GCA_021209225.1 Verrucomicrobiota bacterium | reverse complement strand
TTTCCAAAAGGGTGGAATTATCTGCCATAGGCCTTCAGGTATGGCAGAAGGGAATAAAAATATCTAGCTGAAAATGAAGCCAGCCATGGCAGGCATAAGAATCATTCTCTCAGATGAAATGGCCCTGTCAACAATCCAGATACCGAAACCTTTGCCTTGGACAAAATTCGTGGCATCGAAGCAACTTTTGTCGCCCCCCAGGACATACCGCTGCCATTCTTCACCAGTGATGGTGGTGGGCATACTGCAGCCGAAGGCGATTATGGCGTCGACCTCGAGTCCGGCACGTCTCAAGGCCTGCGCATTGACGATGCGGAAATCCTCAACCTGACCGGTGTTACCGATCAATTCACAATTTCCATGTGGCAACAACTCTATGTGGTGGATACAAACAACACCTTCTTCTGGGCTATGGCACCTTCAGTTGGCAACCGCGGGATCTCCATCCAGACTCCATGGAGCGACGGAAATATCTATTATGATACTGCCGGATGTTGCAACGGAGCAACCCAGCGCACCTCGGTCGCTATCTCAGCCGATCCTGACAACTTCTTCCTCGATGAATGGCACCACTTCGTCATGGTGAAGAATGGATCCACCAAACAAATCTGGGTCGATGGTCAATTGCGCATCGAGAACACCAATACCGCACCACTTCCGACAGACTTCACCACCGCTTATGTTGGGGTCGAGCCATCCGGCGTTAACGGAATCCAAGGATATGTCGACGACCTGGCCATCTACGCGGCGGCTCTGACTGCAGAGGAAATTGCCCTGATATTCAACGGCACAGCACCCGATCAATTGCCAGTGCGCGAACTCATCGCTGATCCAGAAATCACTGGTGTCCAGACCAATGGCGGAAACATCGTCATCGAATACACCGGAACTCTCCAGAGTGGCCCAACCATCAATGGCCCATGGACCAACGTCACCGGGTCCAGCCCTTACTCAGAAGCTATTGCCAATGGCGCGAAATTCTTCCGCGTCATTCCATAAACCGCTTCGCATCACATCCCAGTTCTCTTTCAGGGGAGCCGGTCCAACCGGCTCCCTTTTTTTTTTGAGCAGGAGCCCACAAATTCCCGACATGGCCACAATAAGTTGAGTTCATAGTAGTATTTGTGGCCTGTCTGCCCGAGGACGATGGGGCATGGGAGTAACTTCGGGGTGAGGATTTTTTACCTTTGAATCCCAGCCTGAGTGCGATAGAGTTGTACGCTACTTTGGGCAATTTTGCTTATGTACCCAGTAATACCTCAATCACTGTATGACCCGAAATTTGAGCACGATGCCTGCGGCGTCGGGTTCATTGCCAATACAAATGGAAAGAAGGAATTTCGAATTCTCGAATACGCTATTGAAGCGTTGAAGAACCTGGCGCACCGTGGAGCATTGGATGCTGATGCTAAAACCGGTGACGGAGCAGGTGTCTTAACTCAGATTCCGTATGATATTTTCCGTCCGGAAGTGGAAAAACTTGGTGGCAAACTCGCCGATGACAGGGACCTGGCCGTGGGTATGGTCTTTCTGACAGAAGGTGACTCGTACAAACAGAGTCTCGGTCAGAAAATCATTGAAGAAGCGGCCACTGAATTCAATATCCACATCTTCGGTTGGCGGAAAGTTCCGGTTCATCCATCCTGTCTGGGCGACAAAGCGCGCTCCACCATGCCCGCTGTATTCCAGGTGTTACTGGGGCGCACTGGAAAAATGGATGACGCCGATTTTGAGCGCAACCTCTTCCTGGCCCGCAAAGTGGCTGGCCAAAAGGCAAAAGCTGAAAACCTGGATGATTTTTATATCTCATCCATGTCCTCCCGGACCATCGTTTACAAGGGACTTTTCAATGCCCCCCAGCTGCCAAAGTTCTATGAGGATCTGCAGAATCCGGATTTCAGGACTTCTCTGGCCATCTATCACCAGAGGTACTCAACAAACACCTTCCCGACCTGGCGCCTGGCGCATCCATTCCGCACCATTGCTCACAATGGCGAAATCAATACCCTCATGGGAAATATGAACTGGATGCGGGCCAGAGAGCTGGATCTGAGTTCTCCCCTTTGGGGTGACAATGTCCGGCATATCAAGCCCATCATTCAGGAATGGAGTTCGGATTCTGCCGCATTGGATAACGCAGTGGAACTTTTGGAGCTGAGTGGCAGGAATATTCTGCAAACTGTTCTCATGCTGATCCCAGAAGCGTGGGAAAAAACCCCGAAGTTCAGGGCAAGCTGCGCGGCTTTTACAAATACCACAGCTGTATCAGTGAGCCATGGGATGGCCCGGCGGCAGTGGTTTTCTCCGATGGTCGTTATATCGGTGCGACCCTTGACCGGAATGGTTTGAGACCTGCCCGTTACATCCGCTATGAGGATGGACTGGTTGTCATGGGCAGCGAAGCAGGGGTCGTCCCACTGGACGAGTCGAAAGTTGTCGAAAAAGGCCGGCTCGGCCCGGGCCGCATCCTGGCTATAGACACCCTGGAAGGGAAACTCCTGACGGATAGCGAAATCAAAAACCAGGTCGCTCAGGCCAAACCCTATGACAAATGGTGCGAAGAACAGATTTTTTCGCTGACTCAACACGCCAAGCCATTTGGGCCTAACCACAAACCAGTCAATTTGATCGACCTGACTGTGAAGCAAATCACGTTTGGTTGGGATGACGAGGAAATCAAAGTGATTCTCCAACCCATGGTGGAAAAAGGGGTGGAGGCCGTTGGATCCATGGGGGATGATACTCCGTTGAGCGTGCTCTCGCGCCAGCCCCGATTGCTTTATGGGTATTTCCGCCAGCGCTTTGCCCAAGTCACCAACCCACCCATCGACAGTATCCGGGAAAAAGTCGTCATGTCCTTGTCGACAACCCTCGGCAACAGCAATTCATGGCTCGAGGAAAGTCCCGAACACGCCAAAAAAGTAGCCATCGACAGCCCGTTTATCCTGGATTATGAACTGGAGGCCATTAAGCAAATTCCAGACCCGGCCTTTAGAGCCGAATCCTTTGATACGGTTTTCTCCGCGCAGTCTGGCCCGGAGGGACTGAGCAAGTCCCTGGATAAATTATGCCTGGAGATCGAATCCGCTGTGGACAAAGGAGTGACGATTCTGATTTTGTCGGATCGCAAGGCCAGCAAGCAGAATGTCCCAGTGCCAATGATGCTGGCAGTGGGAGCTGTGCACCATCATCTGATCAACGCCGGCAAGCGCCTTCGCTGTTCGATTGTCTGCGAAACCGGAGAAGCCCGCGATGTCCACCATTTCGCCTGCCTGATTGGTTATGGTGCCACCGCAGTCAATCCATACATCGCTATTGATACCATTCGCGAGGGAATTGAGATGGGCTCCAATTACGGCGCTATCGAATTGGACCAGGCTCTCGCCAATTACCGGCAGGCCATTGAAAAAGGCTTGCTCAAAATTATTTCAAAGATGGGGATCTCAACTATCAAAAGCTACCGGGGTGCCCAGATTTTTGAGGCTGTCGGAGTCTCCAGAGAAGTGATCGACAGATGCTTTTTCGGGACGAGCACACAAATTGAAGGTATTTCCATGCTGGACATTGCCCGTGACGCTCTCCGACGCCATTCCAAAGCCTATGTGGATCCTGAAACTGCCCAACTTGAGGAAGGAGGGAATTACAAGGTGCTGCCGGGCGACCGGGGCGAATTCCATGCTTTTAACAAGAAAGTGGTTCAGACCATGCATAAATTTCTTCGCACAGGCAAGCGCGAGGAGTTTCTTGCGTATATGGAAAGTGTCAAGCAACGGGATCCGGTATCCCCGCGCGACCTGCTGCAGGTGAAGTCCGGGAAATCCATTCCAGTGAATGAAGTGGAATCGGTGGAAAGCATCCGCCAGAGATTCACAACGGCTGGAATGAGCCTGGGCGCCTTATCCCCTGAAGCCCACGAGTGCCTGGCCATCGCCATGAACAGCATCGGCGGCAAATCCAATTCCGGTGAAGGCGGAGAAGATAAAGAGCGATATCAGACCCGCGACAATGGCGACAATCCAAGCTCAGCCATCAAACAAATCGCCTCGGGACGATTTGGCGTCACACCAGAATACTTGGCCAGTGCCAAAGAAATTGAAATCAAAATGGCGCAGGGGGCAAAACCTGGTGAGGGTGGGCAGTTACCGGGCCACAAAGTGACCCCTTTGATTGCGAAGCTCAGGTACAGCGTTCCGGGTGTCCCCTTGATTTCGCCTCCGCCGCATCATGATATTTACAGCATCGAGGATCTTGCTCAGTTGATTTACGATTTGAAGCAGGTGAATCCGAGGGCGAAGGTTTGTGTGAAGCTTGTTTCCAGTGCCGGGGTTGGCACTGTTGCAGCAGGAGTTGCCAAAGCTTACGCGGACGTCGTCCTTATATCAGGTCATGATGGTGGAACCGGTGCCAGCCCACAAAGCTCAATCAAATATGCGGGTGGTCCATGGGAAATCGGCGTGGCTGATGCTCATCAGACTCTGATGTTGAACGATCTGCGCTCCAGGATTGTCCTCCGCACCGATGGAGGCATGAAGACTGGCATGGACATCGTGATGGCTGCACTGCTTGGGGCCGAGGAGTTCAATTTCGGCACCGCCGCACTGGTGGCGGCGGGGATGCGCCATGTTCCGAGTATGCCATCTGAATACCTGCCCGGTCGGTGTCGCCACACAAAAAAGAGGAACTGCGTCTGAAATTCCGCGGCAAACCGGAAAAATGTCGTCGCCTTCTTCAATGGCGTGGCGGAGGAAGTCCGGGAAATCATGGCGCAACTGGGATTCCGCAAAATGGACGACATGATCGGGCGCACGGACATGCTTGAGCGGAAACCTCTGGATGCATTTCCGGATGAGATCCGATCCAAAGTGGCTGGAATTGACCTTTCACGCCTCCTTTATCAGGTTGATCCAACCGGAACCATCCCGAGAATCCATACCCGTGAACGCAATGAACGCTTTGGAGATTCATCGTTGGACGACAAACTGATCATTGATGCCAAAAAAAGCCCTGAACAACAAAGGCCCGGTCAAGTTGCACTACAAAATCAACAACACCATGCGGAACATTGGAACCAGGATCTCCGGACACATTGGTTACACGTATGGTGATGATGGTCTGCCTGAGGGGTCGGTCGATGTGCACTTTGAAGGAAGTGCTGGACAAAGTTTCGGCACATTCCTTGCGAAAGGCATCAAGCTTTCTCTAATTGGGGAAGCCAATGATTATGTGGGCAAAGGCATGAATGGTGGAGAAATCATTCTGCGTCCACCCAGGGTATCCAAGTTTGTCTGGAGCGAAAACCAGATCATGGGCAACACGGTTCTTTACGGAGCGACTGGTGGAAGACTGTTTGCAGCCGGTCGGGCAGGAGAAAGATTCTGTGTCAGAAATTCTGGAGCAACAGCAGTTGTGGAAGGAGTTGGCGACCATGGATGTGAATACATGACCGGCGGAACAGTCGTCATTCTCGGCTCAACTGGCCGGAACTTTGGAGCAGGTATGAGCGGCGGCAGGGCATACATCTTTGACCCGAAGAATCAATTCCAATCCCAATACAACAATGAAATGATTGGTATTGAAAAACTCGCGAACCATCCTGGTGAAGCGAAAATTGTGGAATCCCTCGTATTCCAGCACCTTGAAAAAACCGATTCTCCGCTGGCAAATGACATCATGAAAAACTGGTCGACGATGCTTGAGCACTTCTGGATTGTTATCCCACACCCGGATGAGGCGAAACCCGCTTCAAAACCAGTCCATGAACTCGCCGAAAAATCGGCGGAAAATAAACCGCCAGTCGGTGGTTATTGAGCCCGCAATCACAACTACGGCGCAATTTCTCCCACTTCAAACCATCAAAGCCTCATTCATTTGAGGCTTTTTTTGTTGGCATTCAACCAGAAGGGTGGCGCTGGAATCATTTATCTGGTATGCATTCAGGGCATAGTTTTCAGCGAGATCATGGAAAAACCCGGAATTGTACAGTTGGCATTGAGAATTGCCTTATTGATCGCTGGTTGTGGACTGCCACAATCAATCCCAGCCCAGATTGATGCACACTCAGGTGACTCGACATTCTGGTTTAAGGTCAAAGAAATATTTCCCATTGAGTTTGGAATCTCCCACTTGAACCACGCCGACCTGGACCAGGATGGCCGGGAGGACATAGTTGTGGTCGAAAATAACCGGGCAAAAATCCATATCCTGTGGAACCGCGATCCAGATCAACCCATCACCACCGCACTCACAACCAACGCAAATGTCAATTCCCTCCCCCCGGACTCGCGATTTGAAATGGACTCACTCACATCGGAAAGGCGGATTTTCGATCTCAAAATAGGAGATCTGAATCAGGATCAGCTGCCGGACATGGTTTACTTCGGCGATCCCAGTGGAATCGTCATCCATCTCAATAACGGACAAAGAAAATGGGAAACACCCAGGATCATTCCAACTGAATCCGGACAGGAGAATATGAACTCATTGGAAATCGGAGATTTGAATGGGGACCAACTCAATGACATTATTTTTCTTGCTGAAGAAGCGGCCTACCTGATACCTCAAAACCCGGACCACACACTGGGAGAAATTCAGAAAATTCAATTGTCCGACGGTATCCGCGGATTTGCACTGGCAGACATCAATAACGATGACCAGCTCGATCTCATCCTGCTCGCCTGGGAATCTGAAACACCATTCCGGATCCGACTCCAGCAGAATGGCATCCTCGGACCCGAGATGAGTTTCCGCCTCCCTGCTCTCTCAGCTTTTGACCTCAAAGACCTCAATGGAGACCATGTCCCGGAATTAATCTGCATCGAGAGTCGCTCAAACGATGTCTGCATCTACCAATTCGCTCAAGAATCACAGCCAGAGATTCTTCCTGGAATTCCCCATGGAGAAGTACGGTTGCTGGCCCTGGATCGCCAAGCTGGATCGGCCAATGCCTTTCTTTGGGCAGATCTGAATGAGGATAATCTGGACGACCTCATCGTGCCCGATTCCCGGAGCGGCCAATTGATCTGCATCCAGCAGGACCCCAGCGGGTCGCTCAACAACATCAAAAAATTCCCAAGTCTGACTGGCATCAGCACCATCACAGCAGGTGATTGGAATGAGGATGGAACCATCGAATTATTTCTGCTCAGCCCCGATGAGAAAACCATCGGTGTCACACAACTCGACGATCTTGGAAAATTGCCCTTTCCATCGCCCCTGCAATTTTCCGGATCTCCATTAGCTATCCAGTTCGGCAACTTTAAAAATGATTTTGGAGCGGCTCTCGTCGCCATCCTGGAGGATCCGGATTCCAGCCGCAGAAGCCTGCAGATATTTGAAAAGAACCAATCGGTCCACCAGCAGCAATTGAATGAGAATTATAGAGGCACTCCGACATCCATTCATATCACCGATGCTGACCATGATGGCATCTCGGACATTCTCCTCCTGACCCCATATCAGGATATCAAAATTCTTCGCGGGACTGAGTCAGGGTTTGAGGAATTCGACGTCCCCGCCCCGGGTGGCTCAACTGAATCCGGGATGCTGACCATCCTCAACTTCAACGATCAGGAGCAACTGATCTTCGCCATCCGCAACTATATCCGAATCACGACCCTCCAGAATGCCGGCTCCAATGACAATCCCAATTGGAGTTTCAAAGTCCTCGAACAGGTCAATGGCGCTTCAGCCAACTCCCTCATCCATTCACCCATCTACCTCCCGGAGACAGAGAACTCACCAGAAACCCTCGTCCTTCTGGACACAAGCCCCAATTCCCTGTCCTTCTTCCGGCGCGACCAATCCGGGACATGGATCATTCAGAAAAATTTCCCTCTCAATCTCGAAAGCCCAACATCCCTGCAAATCATCCGATCAGCACATTCATCTCACCCAACCATCACTTTCGCCGGTTCGCATTTCGTAGCCTGGATCGACTCAACCAACACATCAACTCAACTAAATCGAATCTCCCAATTCCAGACGCAAATCAATCGAGGCAAATTATTTGATGTGCTCGCAGGGAATATCAATAGCGATGACCTCGTCGACCTGATTCTGATTGAGGGGAATCTCAATCACATGGAAATAGCCCGGGTCTCTAAAAATCTTGATATTGACCCGGCTGTTTATTGGAAGGTTTTTGAAAAACAATCCTTCCGATCCGGCCCCGGTTCATCCGGAGAACCACGGGAAATGGCTCTCGCTGACTTTGATCAGGATGGAAAACCAGACCTCGCCATCCTGGTTCATGACCGCATCATCATTTACCCTCAGGATTGAATGCAGCAGTTCAATAAATCAGCATCATCCTGACACTTCCACAGGCTCAATCACTGCCTGAACAGAAGGATGATAATAAGCTGATTTCGCTGGCATTCATCCATTGTCCCATCCTGGATCCAATCCAGGACTCGACAATAATTAATTGGCAATGACATAATTCTCGCCAATTTCCTTGAGAATCGCTCTATCCGCATGAATGACCTCGTGGATCTGTCGGATGATTTCCGTCGGCATGTGATCATTCATGGAATCCCATTCCTCAACCCAATCGATCAACTCATGATTATCCATGAAATCGACCATGGGCGGGACTTTCTGATTCTGAAGACTCCAGATGGCCAGTGAGAGAGTCCTTTTGTGGGAACGCTCCTCGGGTTTGTCGATCGGAAACTTGACAAGCACTGACTCAACCGCAGCATTCATGAGCCTGG
This sequence comes from Verrucomicrobiota bacterium, assembly GCA_021209225.1. Lineage (GTDB taxonomy): Bacteria > Verrucomicrobiota > Verrucomicrobiia > Limisphaerales > JAJOIW01 > JAJOIW01. The sequence goes on along the minus strand of JAJOIW010000155.1, from coordinate 1,282 downwards.
TCGACATCCGTGTCACAAGTGAAACCTTTCGCACCGTTGTATTCGGGACATTGAATATCTCAAACACCAGATTCTGACCGCGCATCCTGGGGGTATCATTAAAAAGGCGCAGATTCCATGGCTTCCACAGATTCGGCACAAAATAAGCCGGCTTTGCGGTCGCCTTGGAAAGAACCCGCCATACTGGTAACTTCACATTGCTCATATCCAACTCACTATAATCAATACTCAGTTTTGAGACGACCCTGATTTCGCATTCATCTCATGTCATCGGACCTCGCCAGCCGTCACAGCGTCCCGGAGTACCCGGAATGCTGCATTTCCCCAAATCGCGTCTGCAGTGAATTTCCTCACCATCATTCCAGCTCACAACAATCCGGGCCGATGGCAGGACCGCCATACCCCGCTGACCGCAATGCCCCCAGCGCTGCATACATATCCTCCGGGGCATCATACCACCATCGCCTGCCATCGCGTGCCAGTCCGTTAATCCACCACAGCCAGGAATATCCACCATGATGGTCTGTCTGGTTCCCCCACCACCAATGGAATGCATTTCACAATTTTGCGCCTCCTGACCTAAAGTGCGGGGAATATTCAGAGAAAGTGCATCACTGCCAGCCAATTTCACATGCCGACGACTCACAATCTGGCGCCCATCCCATCGCCCCTCATTCATATAAAGATAGCCAAGCCGGGCAAAATCTCTTGGAGAAATAGAAATCCGTCCTCGCATCCGACCAACAATCGGGAAACTGAATTCATCTTGAATTCAATGGCCTGTCAGCTCAGGTCTGAAAAGTTGCTCATTGGCATCTGTCCAGGGAATATCAAAGACCCGATTGACAAGTGTATCCCAGAAAAACCCCATGGTCCGGTCATTGTAATCAAATGCACCGCCTGCTGGATCCACATATCCCAGACACGCCGTCTGGAATGCCAGATGCCGGAATGTCAGCAACCGGTCTTTATACCCGAGATCCGCATTGAGATCGTTCAGGCATGGCTGAAAGGGCAATACAGAATCATCCGCTGATTCCAACAATCCGGATTCAATAGCCCGGAAAAGCAAATGACTGTAAAAGGGCTTTCCAGCAGATGCGATGTCTGCGGAACGACTGATGTCGCCCCAGGAATATATCAGGTAACCATCCCGCACAACGCATCCCCGCCCACCCACTAATTGAGAAAACTGCTGCAGTCCACCCAGAGACAGCCCCGCTTGTTCGGGACTGCGCTCCTCCCATTCCTCACCAGGAAAAACTCCTCTCCTCTCCGTGCG
>JAJOIW010000031.1 GCA_021209225.1 Verrucomicrobiota bacterium | reverse complement strand
GCCGGCACATCCGCCTGGCTGATGATGTGTATAAGCGTGACGCAAAGCTCATCGCCCTGCTGGAAGAAGCTAAAGCACTATAGCACCTGGACTATCAGGAACTTCAGGTATTGTGTGGATGGTATATGCCAGACAATTGGGTGGTCTGAAGCCTGAGTTTGCCAGGTGACCTGGCGGAGTTTTCGTTTTGCATCTTTGGCTGCCATCTCGATTGTCTTCAGAAACAGGTCGGGAGGGACGAGATTGGTGCAGGAGGCTGTTACCAGAAAGCCGCCGGGCTTTGTGAGCCTCATGCCCCTCAGGTTGATCTCTTTGTACCCCGTTATGGCCTTCTGAATATTCTCGCGGCTTTTGGTGAAGGCAGGAGGGTCATTGATCAGTTAATTCACTGAAAAGACAGTCGCATCTGTCAGGGCAATTTATCAGTGCAGGACGGTATGCATGTCAACAACTTATTCACAAAAAATTCAGGGAGCTGAGAACTTTCAACCAGACTGATTGATCGGCATGATTTTATGACTTTTCTCCAACGGCGGCACTGGTTGCATTGAGAGCCCCGACCGTCTGGCTTGTGCTGCTGGAATCTTTCCGGCCCGGATGCGGATCTGACCAGACCGGAGAACCTCTGGTTCTGGGGCCGGTGAGATAAGAACGGGGAGGTCACACGTCATAAAATGGACTTGGCAGGGGCGGAGAAATCATTCACTATCCCGCGAATGAGATTATGGACAACCTGCTTGGTTGGGCTTCTGGCTTCAGTGCTGGCCGCTTGCGATGGTGGAGAAAAGCCTGGAACAAATCAGCAGGACTCGGTGACGGGTGAAAATCCTCTCACAGCTCCTGTGGATTACCTGGATGCTGTCAGCAAGGCAAAATCCAGTACCGAGGCCACATTGGCCATAGCCCAGATCCGCCAGGCGATTCAAACTTTCCAGGCCGAATACGGAAGATTCCCCATGAACCTCGATGAATTGATTGAGGATGGCTATCTGAGAGCTCTACCCAAGCTTCCATACCACACCCGGTTCGCCTATGACAAAGGTTCGGGAACCATCGACATTGTTGCCGATCCATGAGGTCAGGCGCCAATTGAGATTCGCTCACTTTACTCAACAGCCAGTATTTTCAAGGATTTGTGCACACCCATTCGGAAGATCCGATGGAAATAGACATGATTATCAATTTAGTAATTTTTAGAAAAGACAGAGAAAATTGAATGGAACAGATCGTCATTCTTGATTTCGGGAGCCAGTATACACAAGTGATAGCACGTCGTATCCGTGAAGCGCGGGTTTATTGTTCTATTGTCCCGTATAATACGAGTCTCACCGAAATCAATAAGTTGAATCCGGTGGGAATCATTCTCTCAGGAGGCCCTTCGAGTGTTTATGCCAAAGGCGCCCCAAAACCGACTGCGAAAATATTCGATATTGGTTGTCCGGTTCTGGGTATCTGCTACGGGCTCCAATTGATAGGACACTTCCTTGGCGGCAAAGTCGAAGGTGGGGAAAAACGTGAGTTCGGCAAAGGCAATTTGAATATATTGGTGCCCGACTCGGCCCTCTTACAAGGATTGAATCAGAATACCCAGATCTGGAATTCGCATGGAGACAAGTTGACGACTCTGCCTGATGGATTCCACATTGCGGCGGTCTCGGAAAATTCGGAACAAGCGGTTATAGAGAATACTCCGCGCAAAATCTATGGCCTCCAGTTTCACCCTGAGGTGGCGCACACACCGCAGGGATCCATCATCATTCAGAATTTTGTCCATAAAATCTGCGGCTGCGGATCGGACTGGACCATGAAAAATTATGTGGATGCCTCGGTTCAGGAGATCCGCGACCGGGTGGGTCAGGACAAGGTGATTCTGGGATTGAGTGGAGGAGTCGATTCCAGTGTCGCGGCGGCCCTGATCCATAAAGCCATCGGGTCACAACTGACGTGTATATTTGTCAACAATGGCCTCCTCCGGGGAAATGAGGCCAAGGCGGTCCGGGATCTCTTCGAACGCAATTTCCATATGCAGCTCCAATACGAGAATGCTGCGGAACAATTTCTGGAAAAACTGAAAGGCGTCACGAACCCGGAAAGAAAACGGAAGATCATCGGCAAAACATTTATCAAGGTTTTTGAAAAAGCCACACGCAGAGCCGGGGATGCGAAATTTCTGGCGCAAGGGACATTGTACCCGGACGTGATTGAATCGGTTCCCATTGATGGCAACCCGGCTGCCCTGATCAAGAGTCATCACAATGTTGGGGGGCTGCCGAAAAAAATGAAATTTGAACTGCTGGAACCGCTGAAGTGCCTGTTCAAGGATGAGGTGCGCCAGCTGGGTCTCGAACTGGGACTTCCGCACGAGGTTGTTTTCCGCCAACCATTCCCGGGTCCAGGCCTTGCGGTCCGGATCCTGGGGGAAATCACACCTAAACGTCTGCGGATTCTCCGCGAAGCCGACACCATCATCCTGGAGGAGATGAAAAAAAGCGGTTGGTATTACAAGGTCTGGCAAAGCTTTGGAGTCCTTCTGCCAGTGCGCTCAGTCGGCGTCATGGGCGACGAAAGAACCTATGAAAACACATTGGCTATCCGGGTTGTGGAATCCAGTGATGGAATGACGGCGGATTGGGTCAAGCTCCCATACGACCTGCTCGAACGCATGAGCAACCGCATCATCAATGAAGTCAAAGGAATCAACCGGGTGACCCTCGACATCTCCAGCAAACCACCCGCCACCATCGAGTGGGAGTGATCCCCATTTTCCTAATTTGGCTGGCTTTCAATCTCCAGTGGTTGGACCATCTGGAGCAAGGATGCTTCCCCCACCACCGCGGGGGAATTATGGGTATGGCCTCCAATGAATGAGGCACATGGAGAATATTGGGGTGGCCCGATCAGTTGGCTGCCTCGGGAGCCTGGAAGGCCTTGCTGTAATATCCTGATTGGTCGAAGCAACACACGCGCTTCTTTCCGGAAGCCAGCATATCGACCGCAGTCAGAACTCTCTTTTGCCGGGTTTTGATTTGTTTAGCCGAGGTGATCCAATGGATCCAGTCCACCCGGGCTATGGTCGTGGTGCTGTTCCAGACAGACATGGCCGCTGGAGAATTGAACAAAACCTCAGCCAGATCCTCCGGCACCATGGGTTCGGGCTCCGGGACGACCGGAGCCATTTCCACGGTCACGCGGTCACCGGCATTCATGCCGGCCGAAAGACAGAGCGACTGGTCCACTCTCAGCCAATGACTCAATTGTCCATCCGGTTCCAAGGTGGCTTGAAATGGATGCCCACGGATGGTTCCCTGAATGGTCGTCCGCCCCCGTCTGGGGAGAGTGTCACTGGCGGGTTTCGGTATCAGCAGAAAGCACCAACCTCCATGCGGGCCGGGGTCTTTGGGACATCGAAGTTCCGCTTCAAACCGCGAGATTGTTTCTGCAGGTGCCATTTGTCAATCTATTGGATTCAGTGGTTGAATTCCCCAGGTTCAGAGCTGCCAAATCTTGAGCCTGCGGGCATGTTATGAGAAGTCCGTCGATATGATTTTAAGGAATTGTTCCAGTCATCGCATGATGGCTTCCGGGATTGGAAACTATTGGTCAGAAGAAGGAATGCCTGGCTGGATCATAGGCAGATGGGAACGGACTAAGCCACAGACCGGCCGGAGGTGGAAATTGACATGGAGTAGCGATCCCCACGTCTCTGCAGGGTTGCGGATTTGCCGAATGCCTGGCGGATTGAGCCATTCGTCAATGCCTCACGGATTTCTCCCGAGGCCACAGCCCGCCCCCGATTGAGAATGAGGGCATGGGTGAAAAACGGGCGGATTTCCTCGACGTGATGGGTGACATACACCATGGGAGGAGCCGCATGGCGGTGGCTGAGATGGTCCAGGAATGTGAGAAATTTCTCGCGCGAAATCGGATCCAGCCCAGCGCCATGGTTCATCGAGAATCCAAACAGGGATGGCTGAGCCATCAACGCTCTCCCGATGAGCACTCTCTGCCGCTCCCCCCTGACTCAGAACCATCCAGGGCCTTTCCGCCAGACGACGGATACCCAGCCGCTTCAACAGGTTGAGAGCCGCATGGTGATCTTGGTCAGTCACATCTTCAATGCGGGTGTCCAGAGAGGCTTCACGGCCTCCGATGACTACTTCAATAGCCAGTTCCTCAGGCACAATCAACTTTTGCAGCGAGGCGCTGACGAAGCCAATGCGCTTGCGCATCTCCCGCCAGTCATATCCACCATAGCGCTGCCCCAGAACCTGGATTTCTCCGCTGGTGATTTGGAGGAATCCGGTCAGAGTGCTGAGTAAGGACGTCTTGCCCGACCCATTGGGACCGAGAAGCACCCAGTTCTGATGAGGGAAAACCTCCCACTGAATATCCCTGATCAGCCACGTTTCGCCGCGACGAATGGAAACCTGATCCAGACGAAGAACGGCTGACTCCTGATTGGAGGCATCCATAGGTAATTAAAATCGGATTTTGCCGGGCAGGAATTCTGCGATTAAATCATCATAATAAGGCTTCAATTGCTTGAAGTCCGGTGGTTGATGGCTTTTTGTGTAGAGGTCGTATGGGTTGAATTTGCGGACCCATTCCAGATTTTCCCGATCTTTCTCGTTGGTGAGATGGGTGTATGCCTCCTCGCGGTGCCAGGGATAGAAGGAGTGATAGCGGATCATGTAGAGGGCAGCATCGGGAAGATTGGAATCTTTGACGACATGGTAGAGGTATTCATCGTGGCCCCAGGACATGGTCACATTATCCAACCCACAGCCAGGCTCGTATATGCCATTTTCAGTCTGCAGATCCGGTTTTTGGGAATCCGGGTTGGCTTCAAAAAATTTGGGGAAGACAATTTTTTCTGAGAATCGGCATCCGAGTGGGAAGGTGTCGCCGACTACGGCCCACTGGGGTTCATCAAACAGACAGAGAATTTTGCCCAAATCGTGAATGAGTCCGGTCATGACAAACCAGCGCGGGTGGCCATCCTGGCGGATGTGCTCGGATGTCTGGAGGAGGTGGTCCATCTGACTTAAATCCGTATCGGGATCACTGTCGTCGACGAGGGTATTTAAAAATTCGAGGGCTTCCCAGATGGTCATTTCGCGGCGGTTGCGCTGGGTGAAATCAGCGCGTTTATTGCGGGCGAACTCGAGTGTCTGGTAGGTGTGATTGAGCCGGTAGAATTCGCGGACAGTCGGGCGGGCGTCGGCTTCGTAATTCCGGAACTGTTCCTTCGTTTTCTCGGGATCAATCGCTTTGAATCCTTTGGGGGCGGATGCGGGGTCCGGGTATCGATCGACGAGATGATCTTCCCATTCATCCAGACTTTCCAGAGGTTTTGGATCCGGCATTTCATGACCATGTTGAACCATGGGTCATATATCATAGGAAATTCTGCGCCCCGCAAGAAAAATCCAGTGAGTGAGTCCTGTATGCCAATTATGGAGAATGGATAGAAATTTCAGTGAGGAGTTTTTCTATATCTGAGAGGCGAACGTCACCCGAAACCTGGGTGACGGTGTTCGCAATCGCGCATGCCGTTCCCAGCCGCAGTGCCTGGCCCGAGGTCTGCCCGACAGGAAACGAGCCGCCACGATCCCGGCCATCATAGCATCCCCACTCCCGATGGGATTCAAAGCCTGGACTTCCGGATGATGAATACGGTAGCGGTTCGTTCCGTGCACACAGCAGGCTCCCTCGGGACCCAATGTCATGACCGCCACATGCACACCAGTGCCCACCACCCCGGTCAGAAATTCAAAAATATCTGATTCGGAGGGGAATTTCCTTTCGAATGTCACCTGCCACTCATCGCGGTTGGCTTTCACAAAGTAGGGACGTGCTTTGAGCGAATGAATCAAAGGAAGTTTCTGCGTATCGATAAATGCCCTGTGGCCGGATGCCTGAAGGCGCACAATCCAGTTCTGGTATAAGTCGGGATCCGAACCTGGTGGCGGACTTCCTGAGAGGACAAAGAAACCAGCTGAATTCAGAGCACCTTCGACATTCTGGATGACCCTATCCAGAACCCTGGTTTCCAGGAGAGGTGATTCCTCCACCAGTTCTGTCACCCGCCGCGTAGATTCATCAATCAGGGTCTGGCAGATCCTGGTTTCACTTTCGGTCGGGATCAGGAAATGCCGGAAGTTTTCGTGTTTGATCATGCGCTGGAAATGCTCGCCCCGAATTCCACCTGTCACAGAAATAAGCGTGGCCGGCACACCTAACTGACTCAGGATCCGGGCCACGTTGGTCCCCTTCCCGCTTGCCGACTCCATAACTTTTGTGGCGCGATGGACACCACCCATTTCCAAGGACTGAAAAATGAGAGTTCTCTGAATGCAGGGGGTCAGTCCGACAACAGCTATGGGGCAGGATTCAGCCGAAGGATTGATAATTTCCTTCAGGTTGATCGCTGAAGAGCTGGATGGGTGGTCGGGCATCAGATCCACCCCCTCAATTTGTAAACCAGGCGTCCCAGATATTCATGAACCGCTGAATCCAGGTCTTCCAAATACTCCCGTCTGGGAAAAAACCAGGGATACTTGACCACTTCGGCATCAGATCCAAGAATCCGGAAATCACACGGCATGGGTTCAACGTCCAGTCCAACAGCCCGAAAAACCTGCAGAGACCGCTGCATATGCGATGCCGATGTCACCAGATAAAAGCTTTGGGGCCTGGGCTCCATGGAATCCATCCAGGCCCTGGCAGCCAGCGCCTCGTCATGCGTATTCCAACAGGGTGACATGTGCACCAGGCGCGCCCGATCAATCTGGAAGATATCCACCAGAGTATCCATTCCCTGAAGATACGACTCGCGCGCCTTGAACTTATCGCGGTCAAACCCACTCACCAATAAATGAAAGCCTTTATTCTGTCGCGCCATCTCCAGAGCGACAAAAAGCCGATCTGAAGCGTTGTTGAGATCCATTCCGAATGGACCGGCTTGTGAGGGCGTGATTCCCCCACCGAGAAGAATGATCCCATCCCGGGCAGGCAAGGATTCCAGCATGGCACGATCCGCCATCCCAACCCAAGGTTTCTCCAGATTGCCCAGTGCCCACCGGGAGACAATCCGCCCCCCCCATGAGCCAGAAAATCAGGGAGTATCCCAGGCAAAAAACCAGCCAGAGTCTTTGCTTTTTGCGAATGGCTATCGCCACACCCACCAGACTGAGCATCCACAAAAATCCAAGTGGATGCCCCAGCAAAGATGCAAAATTCAAAATCTGTGTCATCAGAGGCGGCTTGTTATAATCCATGCGAACGTTGATTTGCCAGACATTCCAGACCAGAAGAGTGGAGGAAATGTCCGGGGTTTGAGTGACTGGATCCGGGAAACCTGAACCAGATCAGGGAATCTTGTTTAAAATTGAACCCGTAAAAGTTACCTTCCCCACAGCGATTGAGTATGGATACATTCCCTGAAATGCCCCCACCCTGGATGAAAGTGACGGGAAATGGAGTGGTTCTCAATATCCGGGTCCAGCCTCGGTCATCAAAAAATAAGCTGGGTCTTTCCACGGATGGCCAGCTTAAGGCATGGGTCCAGGCACCTCCGGTCGACTCCGCCGCCAATTCCGCCATGCTAGATCTCCTGGCCCAATCCCTTCAGATCCCCAGAAAGTGGATCACACTCGAACACGGGCAGACATCGAGATCAAAATCATTCCGGATCCAGAATCTGCCGCCGGAAGACATCCTGGAACGTATGGGGAAAATGTGGGCAGATTGACCCCTTTTCCACCAGCACGCATCGGACAGTTTTAACAGTGCCTATATTTTTGGAGCGAACCGGATGCAGACCGGACTGGGAACCAGTATGGGTTGCCCGTGGGGAGAAAGGGTCCCATCGTTGGCATCAATGGCAAAACAGTGAATATTGCCCGAGTTCTGGTTTGCAGCCAGAAGGAAGTTCCCACTGGGATCCACGGCAAAGTTGCGTGGGGTTCTGCCACCCGTTTTCTGAACCTGAATTCTTTTCAATTTTCCCTCGTCGCCGGTATGAAAGACGGCAATGCTGTCATGTCCTCGATTGGATCCATAGACAAACCGTCCATTGGGATGGACAACCACTTCGGCGGTAGAGTTTCCACCGGAGTAATCAGATGGAAGTGTGCTGACCTGGTCGATGACTTCCAACTCGCCGCGGGCTGGATAGTATTTCATGCTGGTCAGCTCGGAACTGAGTTCGTTGATGACAAAGGCCATTCTGCCACCTGACCGGAAAGCGAAATGGCGTGGCCCGGCTCCAGGAGTCAGGGGAGCGTGGGATGGATGATGCTCCCCGATTAAACCGGTCGCCCCATCGAAGGAATGCACGCGAATCATATCCGTCCCCAGATCGGCACTGAGCAGGAATTTGCCATCCGGCGATAGATGGATCGAATGACCATGTGGCGCCTCCTGCCTCTGGCGGTTGATTCCAGAGCCACTATGCTGGACAAAGCCGGTGAGACGGGACAGGGCCCAGTCCGAAGTCAGGGAATAGACCCCGATACTCCCACCCGAATAATTCGCAAAAAAAACATAATTCCCCTGCGGATGGATTTCGAGATGGCAGGGAGCCCCGCCATAGGTTGGGAGAACATGGATGGCATCCAAATCCCCCTCCTTCTGACGTCGGAAAGCTGCGAGTCCTCCACTGTTCTCAATTCCCTGCCAATCGCCAGTTTCCAGGACTGCATAAAGCGCTTCCCCAGTGGGATGAATAGCTAAAAACGAGGGGTTGACACATTCCGCAGCCAGGGAAACGTCCCCAGCAGTCCCCTTCTCCGCATCCCAAATAAAACGATATATCCCGCGGCTCTCCCCACCAGTATAGGTGCCGATGTAAACATCAAACATGGCTCCTGATGCGGTCTCAGCCACCATGAGACATCCCGCCCATGCCACTGAAAAGCATTGAAAAAATCTCCAACCAGCGTGAATCATTCCCTTCATAGAGCTGGCAATGTAAACAAACTCCCCATCCAATCACCATCAGATTCCAAAGATTCCCGCGAAAAATTTTCGCGTGGAAGCCGGACTGTGATATAGTCCTGCCATCTGTGGATTCAGCACAAGCAAGACAATTACTGCAAGGCGTTCAGACCGGATCGATCGCTGTGGATGAGGCGCTTAAACAATTCCAGATGCCTCCAGTTGAATCGCTGGGTTATGCCGAACTGGACACCCATCGCGGACTGCGGCAGGGGTTTCCCGAGGTGGTATTCGGGCAGGGAAAAACCTGTGACCAGATCATTGGAATTTCCCGGTCGATCCTTGAAAGGGAAAACCGTGTCCTGGTGACCCGGGTCACTGAGGAATCAGCCGCAAAAATAACCCAGGCTGTGCCTGCCCTGCACTACCATAAATCCGCGCGATGCCTGACGGCCGGGATGCCGGACTCCTCCATGTATCCGGGGTTTATTGGAATCATCACCGCTGGAACCAGTGATATTCCCGTGGCTGAAGAAGCCTCCATCACCGCACGGATGATGGGACATCAGACTCAGCTCCGGCATGATCTGGGCGTCGCTGGAATCCACCGCATCCTCCGGGCGCATGATTGGCTGCTCACCGCACACGTCCTGATTGTGGTGGCGGGAATGGAGGCAGCCCTGCCCAGTGTGGTCGCCGGCCTGACGGAACGGCCCATCATCGGTGTCCCCACTTCCGTTGGCTACGGGTCTCATTTCAATGGCATCACAGCCCTGCTCGGCATGCTCAATTCCTGTGGTTCTGGTGTCACTGTTGTCAATATCGACAATGGCTTCGGAGCTGGATATGCCGCTGCCCAAATACATAAACTGACTGCTCTCCCCACCCATGAATAAAGTTCTTTTCCTCGATACCTTCAGTGGCATCAGTGGCGACATGTTTATCGGCGCCCTCCTCGATCTCGGAGTCAGTTTCGTCTCCCTCAAAGACCAACTCGATCTCCTCCAGCTCGAAGGCTACTCACTGACTGCCCAGCGACAGAGCAAATCCCACATCGTCGGATTCAAATTCGATGTCATCCTCCACCATGAAAATACCCCGTCCCATCCAGAGGAGGACGATTCGCATTCCCACGACCATTCGCATTCCCAAGACCATCCGCACTCCCACGACCACTCACATTCCCACGACCACTCACATTCCCACGACCACTCACATTC
>JAJOIW010000198.1 GCA_021209225.1 Verrucomicrobiota bacterium | reverse complement strand
CCTTTTTTGCCTCCGGGAATTATTATACCTTCATCGCGGTACGGCGTGAGGAAGGCACCTGAGCTGGGTGTGAACTTAGCGTGGGCCAAAGAGGACGAGGAATACGCCCGCCGCCACAGCCGATCCTATGACGCCCGCCACATTGGGACCCATGGCTGCCATCAAGGGATTGACTTTGCCATTTGTCTGTTCTGAAACAAACTTCTGCACCACCCGCGCCGACATCGGCACAGCGGATACACCCGCGGCACCCAGGCAGGGATTGATTTTCCTGCCGTCCGGCAAAATGAGGTTGAGCAACTTGGCGAATAGAATTCCCCCAGCCGTACTGAAACAGAATGCCACCGCTCCCAGAGCCAGAATGTAAAGCGTCTGCGCCTGCAGAAAGCTTTGTGACGACATGGTTGAGCCGACGGTCAATCCCAGGAATATCGTGACTATGTTGATGAGCGGGCCTCCGGCAGTTGAACTCAGACGCTCAGTCACACCACTTTCCCTGAGCAGATTCCCGAAAAGCAGCATGCCCAGCAATGGACCACAGGAGGGAATAAATAAGATGGTCAGCACGCCGGTGACTATGGGAAACAGAATCACAGCCACTCTGGAGACCGGTATCATGGGCGGCATCGGAATGGCCCTTTCCGCCGGCGACGTGAGAAGCCTCATGATGGGTGGTTGTATGACCGGGACCAGGGACATGTAACTGTAGGCGGATACCGCCACGGCACCCAATAAATGGGGAGCCAGTTTCTGGGTTAAAAAGATGGATGTCGGCCCATCCGCCCCGCCGATGATGCCGATGGCTGCAGCCTCATGGGTTGTGAAGCCAAAAAGCTTATTGGCCCCAAGTGCCGCAATGAAGATGCCGAGCTGAGCCGCCGCACCCAGCAGGAAAACAACTGGCCGCGCCAACAGGGGACGGAAATCCGTCAATGCCCCCACCCCCATGAATATGACGGGCGGCAATAACTCAGTCTTGATTCCCGCATTGTATATAAGCTGCAGCAGGGGGACATGGGATCCATGCTCCGGATGGAATCCACTCGATGAAGCCAGGTCCGCCAGTGGAAGATTGGCCAATATCGCCCCAAAGCCAATGGGGACTAAAAGCAGGGGTTCATAGTTTTTCCGGATGGCGAGGTAGATCAGAACCCCACCGATGACAATCATGATGACATTCCCCCAGGCCATGGTGGGGAACCCGGATTGACTCAATAACAACTTCAGGATATCCATGGTGCCGCTTTCAGTTGACGAGGGTGAGGATCGGTTGCCCGGAGGAGACGATTGCACCGGGGGAAGCATCAATTCTCAAGACCACTCCAGTCACCGGGGCCTTCACATCGTGATTGGCTTTGAGCGCTTCAACAGCAGCCACAACCTGGCCCACACTGACATTGTCACCGGTCCGCACCAATACACTCACCACTTCCACCTTGCCATCAAATGGGGAATAAACCGGAATTTCATTTCTACTTTTGGGCCGGGAGGCTGGAGCAGCATGGGCCATTGGGACCTGTGGGACAGCCGCCATGGCTTGAGCCGAGGGAGGGTCCACCGTCACTTCAAAAAACGTTTTTTTCCATTCTCCACCACTTCGCACTGAATGGACGTGCGTTGGGTGATGGTCTGAACCGTGGGCTGGGACGGGGCGGATGGTTCACGATTGGTTGACTTCAATGGCAGGACAATGCGCGCCCGACCCTCCAGGAAACGGATGCCCTCATTCAGATCCATACTCTTTCCCGGAACAACCGAGGCGGCCACAAGGAATAAATTCTCCTCACTCATCGGCAGGCTGCGGGCTTCGATCGCCTCGCGGGCCAGCGAGAGTGAATCCGCCGCTGCCTCCAAGGGATTTCCAAGGAATGGCTGCAGATTCAATTGCTCTGAGGCAGCCTGGACGACAGCTGGGTCAGGGGGCAATGGAGGACGCCCAAAATACCCGAGAACAGCCTTTCCATATCCGGTCTCGATCTTTTTCCATCGTCCGAGAAGCACGTTGTTAAAGGCCTGGAGCCAGTATTGCTGGGAACCGGGAGTGACACTGCACCAAGCCCCACCCGCTTTCACAACCACGGGAAATTCTTCCAGAACAGCGGAGTATTTATGGAGAATACCCGCTTCCTTCATCATGTGCACATTGGGGCCAATGGCTCCTCCCGGCATGGGAAATCCGATCACTCTGGCGTCGGGTGTGGTGGTGACCGGGTTGAAGTCGTATTCGCGCAATCCTTCGTTCAGGAGGGATTCAATTTCATCCATCCTGGTGTGGTCGATATTGAGGGAGTAGCCGGTGCCTTTGAGGGCATGCCACATGGAACGGACGTCTGGCTGGACTGTTCCCGAAGCCATGGGGCGGACAGATAAATCAATGCCATCCACACCACCTTCAATACCAGCCATGTAACAGGCAACCGCCATGGATGCCGTATCATGCGTGTGCTGCCACAATGGAATGCCCTCAGGCAAAATGGATTTGATCCCACGGGCCGTCTCGTAGCAGGTGCGCGGATCCGTGGTGCCTGAAGCATCCTTTAAACATACGGAATCAATACGTATATCCCGCTTCAATAATTCACGAATCACATTGATATAAAATTCTGATGTATGCACGCGATCGGATTCAAATGGCAACCCCATGAGTGCCACACACACCTGATGATGCATTCCTGACTCGATGATCGCTTTCCCGGTGGCTGCCAGGTTATCCACATCATTCATATAATCGAAATTGCGATCAATGGTCGTCCCATGTTTTTTCATCAATTTCGCCTGTAAATGAAGCGCATCCAGTCGCTGGGTTGTGAGGGTCACACCGGAAACCGAGCGGGTCAATATCTGAAGATCCACCCCTTCCCCAACCGCATCACGGAAACGCGACATGCATTCAAAGGGATCCTCACCCACATAAAAATACGGCGCCTGGAATCGCGCCCCACCACCATATTCAAAATGGCGGATGCCGGCGGCAGCCGAGGCCTGGATGGCAGGAAGAATATCATTCAGTCGCACTTTGCCTCCAAAACAACTCTGAAGCCCGTCCCGGAACGCAGTGAACATCACCTGAATCCGCTTCTTCTTCTCTGTGTATATCATGAATAAATTATCTCAATGAAGTTTATGGAAATGGAATTGTGCCCAATGCGGTTCTGATTATTTTTTTTGGGGGATGGGTTTAATCTGAACGATTCTGGCTCCAGGAATTGTTTGTGAGACAGCCTGGTGGATGGCCTGAGTCATGGCAGGTCCAGGGTCGGTTTCGAGAGCGGGGAAAATCCGGGTGATGAGTTGGATCAGGATGGATAAAATGGAGAGGATGCACATGACGGCAACAAAGGCGATGATGCAGACCATGAGGAGATCCGGAGAGGTGGCGGCTGGTGTGGAATCCGGTACCACCGCAAGGATGCCTGAATTAAATACTTTCATGAATCACTGGATTTTATCTGCGCACTCATACATCGAAGGATATAAAATATATATTCTGACCCACTGTGAGCGAAGTTTATCAGAGACTGGGCTATGAATCCACAATCCAATTCATGGGACCGGGTATAATTTTCGTGGGTATACAAAGGATTCCAGGTGCCATGGCCGATGATCGAGGTTGTGCCAGGTCCCCATATCGGAAGAATCCACCAGCTGAGCAATTCCACAGGTCGGGAATTTTGAAATTGCAAAATCCTGAGATAAGCGGAGGAGTGCCTCATAGATTCCAGGGTTGTGAGCCACGATTGCGGCTGTAGTCACATCCTGAGGCAATTCCGTCAAGCGATGAAAAATATCCTCCGCACTGGCCATATACAAATCATTAAAAAACTGGATGGATCCTTCCGGGACCCAACCGGAACTGATGAAATACTGGGCGGTGGATCGGGTTCTCAGACTGTCACTTGAAAGCACCGCATGGGGCGGTTGAAAATGCTGCTGGCAATATTGAGCCATGCGCGGTCCATCGCGCAGGCCCCGATCATTGAGTGGCCGTTCCCAGTCACTCATGCCAATCGATTCCCAGGACGACTTGGCATGACGAATCAGGTATAATTTTTTTCTCATCAATAATCTTATGAAGGCCTTACCGGATGGATCTCAGGCAGGTGAATGGAATGGAACTGTGGATCAATTGCCGGAGTGGGATTTTTTATTCATGGGGACCTGGAAAATGCGTATGTAATTCTCTTTCAGGAGGCCATCGACCTCGGAGAGGAATTCAAATCCGCAATCGGTTATTTCTTTGGAGAAAGTCTCTTTTCCGGCACGGACGTGGGAAAGGATCCAATCGGAACTGACGCCTTGTTCCCGGACGAATTCGACGAGCACGACTTTTCCGCCGGGTTTGAGAGCGTTATAGAGGCTGGTCATTGAGCTTTTCGGGTATTCGAAGTGGTGGTAGACGTCGCAGATATAGGCGAGGTCGATGGAATTTTCCGGGAGTTTGACGGACCGATCCGAGCAGAGAACCGTTTCGACATGATGGATATTTTTTTCCTGCATGCGTCCGCGGATTTTAGCCAGGAAGGCGGGAACGATATCGACGGCGTAGACTTTGCCCTGTTCTCCGGTGGCCTGAGCGAGGAGTTCGGTGAAGAGCCCGGTGCCGGATCCAATATCGGCGATGGCCATACCGGGTTTTATTTCGCAGTGCCCGATGATTGCCTGACGATTATTATAAACTTCGCGCCCTTCTGATTCGAAGCGTTCGACCCATTGAGTGACATCGATATTGTCCTGCAGGTAGCTGTTGTTTATTCCTGGGTTGACACTTTTATCTTCAATCTGCGCATGGACAGCGGAATGCAGCAGAGACAGAAGGACAGCACATACTGTTTTGAGAGTCATATTCATGGAAGCATGATCCACGATCTGAACCGCAGGTCGAGTACAGAATTGCCGCACAAAAGCGGGTCGGAATCAGTGAGTGATTTCAGGAATGGGATCCAGCGGGTGGATAGGCTCCCCTTCCCAAGTGGCCTGATCTTTGTCCCAGGTGAGGATGCGGTGTTGGCTGCCTGGCGCGGGCATTGAATTTTCCTGAGGCAACCAGAGCCGATGTTCCCCGATGAGATCGCGATAGTGAGGCTGGCCGATGAGGTTGTTCCATTCATTGGGGTCGGATTGGCAATCATAAAACTCCTCCGATCCGTCGGCATATTGGATGAATCGATGGTGGAGTGAGCGGATGGAGTGGTTGTTGTGGTTGTGGGTGGTGATGGCGGGCCACGGGCGTTTCACTGAGACATCGCGCAATTGCGGGACCAGGGAGTGACCATCGAGATTTCTTTTTCCGGGGAGCCTGCAGAGTTGGACCAGGGTTGGGTAAATGTCGAGCAATTCTACTGGCTGATGACAAACTCCCGGTGCTCCAACGCCCGGGCCGGCAAAAACCAGAGGAACCCGGGTTGATTCGGACCACAGGGAATTTTTTCCTGAGATGGCTTTTTCACCGAGATGGTATCCATGATCTGACCAGAGGACGACGATGGTGTTTTGTGAGTGAGTGGATTGATCCAGAGCATCGAGGATTCTTCCAACCTGGCTGTCCACGAAGCTCACACAAGCCAGGTAGGAGCGGACCAAGGGTCGCCATTGATCGGCTTCTCTGAGGAATTGAAATCGGGGTTCCGGCAGTTTCCAGTGCAGATACCAGGAGAACCGGGGGGTATCCTGGCGATCACCAGCCAGAATTTCCGGCAGGACCAGTTCGTCATCCGGGTAGAGGTCAAACCACTTGGGCGAAGCATAACAGGGAACATGGGGCAGAAAAAATCCCGCCTGAAGAAAAAATGGCCGGTCGACTGGCATGGTGGAAAGTTGGGTGACCGCCCAGGAGGCCACCGCCCAATCCCCTTTCTCCTCATCCTGATGGGGAAAAGTTCCCCAGTCCATCAATGGATGATTTCCTCCGGGAGTGGTGATGATTTTGCGATCCGGTTTAGCTCCCACAGTGGCTGCTGGCCCCCAATGATCGGCTATTCTCTGCCGCCACGCGGCTGGTGGGTAACCACCGTGGAAAACCTTCCCGCCAGAATAGGTCTGATACCCATGATCCTTGAAATATTGGGTGAGCGGTATTTCATTCTGCAGTTGATCCACCTCAGCAAAAAATGGGGCCAGTCCATAAATTCCCGTTGAGGATGGTCTCTTGCCAAGCAGGAGGCTGGTTCGTGAGGGATTGCACAGGGGGCTTTGACAATGGGCATTATCAAAGACCACACCACGCGCTGCCAGACGGTCCATGTTGGGGGTTTTCACCTGAGGATGGCCACCCAGAAATCCAACCCAATCATTGAGATCATCCACCGCAATCATCAGAACGTTGGGCTTAGCCTCAGCTGCGGAAGTCGGACGGAATGCATGTATGTTCCAGGCCAGGACGAGGCAGATCATCAACCTGGCACCAGACAGCACCCGATGGCTTCCGGGGAGCCACCGATTCATCGACTGGCTGCGGCATGCAGTATGAGAAATCCGGGCCATGTAGTCCGTTTGTGGAGATTCCAGTGGGCTCATTCTTCCAGTTCGGCAAGCCTGGCTCGATAGACCTGGCGCGCGTGTTCATAGGCGGCTTCGGCTTCCACCCGCTCAGCGGCGGAAATAAAATTCTGTTTCTGATTCCAGCACTGATCGACGGATTTGAGGCACCATTCAATGCTTTCTTTGGATGCGCGGATGGGCTTGTCATCAACCAGAACAAAGATGGGATTGGAATGCGAGGACGGAAGGATGCGGACGGCCACCCAGGAGCTTTTATCCATGGGGATTTGCCAATCGAGGTCATAGACCCGTCCGTCAGCGACGATATTGGTGGAGGCGACAGGCAATCCATTGACGAGGATTTCCACGGGGACCTCGCGGGTGGCATCAATGCGTGCGCGTTCGATATGCCAGTATGGTTTCTCGGTGTATGAGCGATTCTGAAGGGATGGCTGAGGTGATTCATCGAGCAGGGCTGCCACTTGGGTCCTGACATTGACAACCTGAGGTTGATCGAGATTCAGTTCGCTGCGATCCACCCCCATCTCCTGGCCATTGATCTCGAAATGGAGAATGTGACTCCGGCCATCGCCCACATAGTTGCGGCCCATACGAATCCCCTGGCACCAATCATCATAATTCAAAGGGCCGGAAAGTTTGACATAACTGCGCCCCAGGCCAACGCGCTCACCGTAAATACAGGGAAAGTCGGTTTCGCCTGAGATTCTGGTTCGGAATCCAGCATTCAGTGTGTGGTACCAGATATTGAGTTCCCAAACGTAGGGAGTGTCGACAGTGGAAATGAAATCGACCGCTGGCTCCAGCGCACCGGTTGGTCCGGGCACTTCATGGGTCACATCGACAATGTATTCATTGGCGCCAATGCCATCGAAGGGAGGGATGATATAATTGGGCAGTTTATCGGTCGCCACCTGGAGACCCCAGCCGGAATGGGCCGGACCGGACAAAGCTCCCTGGGCTTTGGCCCACTTCAAGGAATTGAGGCACAGGGTGGGCCAGTGGGCCATGGAATCCCCACCTGGGTACATCTGATTCCTGAGGCGCAGGAGGCATAAATGGCCGGAGCGATGCGACCCGAAACCGGATATTTCGATGTCGTAGCGCAGCAGGTAGGGAAAGCGGGACACTGGATCGATTTCGCCGGTGAAGAATTGCTTCTGATAATCAAAACACGGGCCCCATGTCAGGTTGGCTCCGATTTTCAGGTCTTCCCCCATGCAGTGGCGGAGCATATCCGGGGCATGGACGCCTTCGGTGGGATTGGAGTAATGGGCACATCCCGCCGCGTGAATATGGTGGTCACCGGACCACCAGCCTTTCAGGGAGGGGTCAATCCATCGCCGGACCTTGAAAGTCAGCTCGGTTGGCAGGTCGCCGATCTGCACGACGCGCTTTTCTTTGAAGGATTCCGGACCGCGGGAGAATTCGATATGAAATTCACCTGGCGGGAGTTCAATGATCTCCTGGTCATAGCGGTAGATCTGTGGGTGAAAGGCAAAGTCCGGAGCCAAGCGTTTGGCCTGTGACGGGTAGACCCTGCCCCAGCGGTCGCGGATTTCAAAGGCTCCGGCGGATGGCTGGTTATTTTCATCGAGAACCCGGAGTGTCACCGGCGTGGCAGAAAGAGCCCGGAACAATATGTCGACCTCATTGCGGAATCCCAGGTCCTGGGTCCCCTGGCCGACATGAAACCCCAACCTGGCCTCCCGCTTTCCCGCATCCCGGGAGTAGAGCTGAACAATGCGGTACTCAACCTCCAATCCCGAAAGATTTTTTTCAATGGTTGAGAATCAAAAAGACCCAGTTCCAACCATTGATGAGAAACCTGACTTTCCAGGGATCCAGCCAGTTGCCGGGCGTTGGGTGAAGTGACCTGCAGAGGAGCCGTGACACCAGCCTGATTGTGGACCTTGACCAGGAATTGACGCCAGCCATTGCGGATCAATGTCTTGGGCACGATGCCTTCGGCGACCTTGACCCGGGATTCCGGATTGATGTGCACGTGGGCCAGACAGAGTGGGTCGAGCGTTTCCTGAATCCGTCGTATCGAGTCAAATCCGGGTTCTTTGAAGGCTTTCTGCAGGTTTTCCCGGACACTGTCGGCGACTGGCATACCCAGGTAATCCATGGCTTCCACCACCCGCTGGACCTGGGAGGCCAGTGGTTGCCATTCCACTTCACTGACAATCTCCGCCTGGGATGGGAGAGTCCCGATACCCAGACCCAGAAACCCCAGTCCTGCGAGCCATAGTAAATAAATTCTTGTCATTTGCGTCCCTCAATTTTTGTCCTGCGTGAGCAAGTTCCGGATAGGGAACCATTAAACAAAATCATCCTGGGATGAACAACTTTTTTCGCCGGAATCCGAGTGTCTGAGGCAGGCATTTTTTCAACAGGTTGTTTGAATATGGGTCGATAAACAGAATCGCTGGTCGCGATGAATGACGATTCAAGGCGCCCGGCATGCACGATTCCCATGAGTTTGAGAAAAAAATCAGGCGCTCATTCAAACGAACCCCAATAAGGAGGGTCCTCTGAGTCATGGTCACAACATCAGCACAATCACAGGTGAAACCCCATCCGATGGCTCTGGTGAGTGGCGGCATCCGGAAATGGAAATTCCGGGTGGTTGGTCTGGTGGTGATTTTATCCGGCATGCTTCCGGGCATACATGACAATTCACCCTGGAGGCTTCCCAGCAATACGGAATCCGGGATCAGAATCGAGGATGAGCCGTCCGCCCGGGCTCAAAACCGAATCATGGACAGCTCCGAAGCATCCCTGGCGGAATCCATCGACGCACAACCAGAGGCATCCCTGGAAAATCCCTTGGACCAGAACATTCCCACAAGCAGTCAATCCGTGAGGATGAATACTTTGGAGATGGAAAAAAACTTCTTTCAGACGCTGCAGGACCTCCGCAAAGAGGTGGCCGGGTTGGAAATGGTGATTCAATCCACCCGCGAGGAATTTGAGATTGCCCGATTTCAATCCATCCCATCCCATTCCGGTTATCCACCGGAGAAGGACAGAATCGACTGGCTCAGGGAGATGGAGACGAAGAGTGAGAAACTGAAAGATCTGCAATCCCACTATCAGGAATCGCGTGGGAAACTGGCGAAGCTGGCGGATATTTACCGGACGATTCAAATCGAAAAATCCAGAGAGGCCGCAGAGGGCAAATCACCCGGTGACTTCGATGGCGGTGAGTAATGCAGGAATCCTGGCTGAGTGCGGTTGTGGTGGAGCGGCCCGAAAGTCGTCACAAGCTGAATCGATCCAGGAAGTTGAGTATCAGATCCGGGTTTTTGAGTGAATGCGGGTGGTGGCCCACGCCCCGTTTTTCAATCACCTGGATTGTCCCGCCCAGTGCCCGCAGTTTTTTCACCAGGACATCGGAGTTTTCAGCAACAGGAACCACATCATCCGCTAATCCAACAACATGA
This sequence comes from Verrucomicrobiota bacterium, assembly GCA_021209225.1. Classification (GTDB taxonomy): domain Bacteria; phylum Verrucomicrobiota; class Verrucomicrobiia; order Limisphaerales; family JAJOIW01; genus JAJOIW01. The sequence goes on along the minus strand of JAJOIW010000198.1, from coordinate 237 downwards.
AGGATGGGAATTTGGGCGTCAGCCAGAGGTTCGAGATGGTCGATAGGGTTGATTTTCAGGGCGGGCAATTCATTTTCAGTCACCCCATAAGCATTCAAACACCTCTCCCAGTCAGACTGGATTTTTCCCCGCCCATAATCCACCCGGCCAGCTGCGTATATCCAGCACCGGAGCATCGGCATAAATCGCGGACACCTTTTCCGGATTCTGAGCCGCCCAGTTATAGATAATCAAGCC
>JAJOIW010000075.1 GCA_021209225.1 Verrucomicrobiota bacterium | reverse complement strand
AACCTGCCTCAAAGTTCCGCTCAACCAGCTGGATCCCTGGTGGCGGTTCGGATCGAATCCCCTGACCTCTGCCCGAAGTACACAGCACGTGTCATCCGCAATATCCAGGTGGCCCCCAGCCCATCATGGCTTGCGGAACGATTGGAAAAAGTGGGTATCCGATCGATCAACAATGTCGTCGATGTCACCAATTATGTGATGCTGGAGACGGGTCAGCCACTCCATGCCTTTGACTTTCATCTTCTTGGCAAGAAGGCAGATGCGGACAAACCCTGCATTGTGGTTCGGGCTGCGGCTGACCAGGAGGAATTCACGACATTGGACGGCCAGGTGAGAAGGCTCGACTCAGGCATGGCCCTGATCGCGGACGAGGTGCATGCGATTGCTCTGGCCGGAGTGATGGGCGGGTTGAATACGGAAATATCGGATTCGACCCGGGATGTTCTGCTGGAGTCGGCTGCCTTCAGTGAATCGGCAACCCGACGCACATCGAAGGTCCTGGGACTCCGCACCGATGCATCGTACCGTTTTGAGCGGGGAACGGATTGGAATATGGTGGATTATGCCAGCCAGAGAGCCGCCGCACTCATCCTGGAGCTGGCCGGCGGGGAATTGTCGCCGGGTTCAGTTGATGCCTCGCCGGGAGTTCCATTCCATCGCACGGTCTCACTCCGGTTTCAGAAGACCCATGACCTGCTCGGGATCACTATTCCAACCGATGCGCAGATCTCGATGCTCAGCAATCTGGGAATCACCCCCGTCCCTGCCCCAACGCCGGATGCAACTCAACAGGATTTTCTCATCCCATCCAACCGCCAGGACATCAAAAGGGAAGTCGATTTAATTGAAGAAATCATCCGGCTGTATGGCATTGATCACATCACCAGCACACCTCCAAGAGGATGTATAGGTGAAAATCCCTTCGACAGTCAGTTTGATGCCATTGCCGGCGCCCGGCATATTCTCGCCTCCATGGGATTGCATGAAGCCCAGGGGCAAACATTGATTGAACGATCCAAAGCCATCGATTTCCAGGAACAACCCATCGCTCTCAATTACCCCTTGAGCAGTGACATGGATGTGCTGCGCCCAAGCCTCATTCCAGGACTGATCGACGCCATGGAGCACAATTCCCACCACAATGCTGAATCCATTTCCCTTTTTGAAATCGGCCGCACATTCCAGGTGCAGCAATCCAGTGGTGAGGCCAGGCAGATGGAATCCCGCACCCTGGCGGTTGCTTTGAGTGGCAGAGCGGACACTCCATTCTGGGGGGGGAAAGATAAGGATCGGCTTTTCGATTTCGCCGACATCAAAGGCATTTTGGAAGAACTGATGGAACAGATCGGGGTGCCGGTATTCCAGTTGCAGAGCCAGGCACAACCAAAAGCCTCCTGGGTGGAAGCGGCGGATATCAAACTCGGGAAAAATTGTCTGGGATTCATCGGCCAGCTCCACCCGGTCCTCCAGAAAAAACGCGATATCCGGAAACCGGCTTTTCTCTTTGAACTGGATCTGGACATGCTTCTGCGCCTGTCCAATAAATCCGGGAAATTCAAAGCGCTCCCCCTCTACCCGGCCACGGTCAGAGACATTGCTCTGTTCGTCCCGGAATCAGTCACCCATGAGGAAATCCTGCAGACCATCCGCAGATTGAAGGTGAAAATCCTGGAATCGATTCAATTGTTTGACATCTTCCGCGGTTCAAATGTGCCAGGTGGATACAAGAGTCTTGCCTATTCCCTCACCTATCGCGACAGCGAAAGGACATTGACGGATAAGGATGTCCAGAAGGCGCATGACCAGATTGTTGAGAATCTGAAATCATCCGTTCAGGCGACCATCCGGTAGCGGCTGGAACCTGGGTCCATCCCTCATCCCGCTGGTTCCCAACAGGACAGGTGGAGGATAAGAATTTTATTCCAGGACAGGCCTTTGTTATGAGGAATATCGTGACTGCCTATGGCATGGATTCATTGCGGCCTGAAAGTGTGGGGATTTTTGAAAGTGCCTGGTCGATAGCCTGGGATTCCAGTGGTGTGTCCAGGGCTTGAAAGAGGTGCCATATAGGTTTCCTGCCGAGGGGGTCATCGCGGTCATCGGGGAATTTACGCAGGCCGATCCGCAGTCCTCCCTCCTGGCGGTGATCGATCCAATTGTGGTAGTGGAACATGGAGATGGAGGGGATGGTCTGTATCTGTTTCCAGGCGTAGGCCATTCCTGCGGACTGATTGCGGAGTGATTCATCGGAATAATCCGGGGAATTCAGCCCTTGTTCGGTGAGGTGGATCGTCCGTTGTTGCCCCTGAAACAGGTAGTCGGGTTGGGCAAACCATCGATCGAGTACGGAGAGGTTTTTGAAGGTGATTTTTGGGGTGCTGAAGGTGTCCTGAGCCTCATCATTGAGCCAGACTTTGGGATCAAACAGGTTTTGCGCATAGGGATGGAAAGCGAGAGCCCAGGGGAAGTCTCCCTCGAGTCTGCAGAAGTCGCGGAGGTGTTCGAGCATATCGCGGCCTTTATATCCGGTCTGCCCATGTTGAGTGGTCCAATGATGGTCCAGGGAGATGAACACCTGGGCGGAAGGATTATATTTTCTGGCGATCAGGTGGACCATGCGCATGGATTTCAGATAGAGATCCAAGTATTCAAGAGAGGATTTTTTTCCCGCATTGGTCCAGACCCAGCCTGAATTCACCTCGTTGTGGATAATCCAGTGGTGAATTCTTCCGAATTGAGCATCGGCACGTCCATACCTCTGGGCCAAATACTCGAGTACCGCTGCGTAAGTCTTGACGCCCACTGGATCCGAAACATTGGGCATGACATATATTCCCGTGGGATCGGCGTCCGGATGAGCCATCTGGTGACCGATTTTGGGATCCGGGAAATGGTCCGCCTGCGGGACCAATAAAATAGCCGACACTAACAGATTGTATTGAGCGGCACTTTCAACCCATCGATCGTAATGCCGGATGGCCGGTTGATGGATATACCAGATTGCCCCGGCAAAATCCCAAGGTTCACAATCCGGGCACGGTTGAGAACGTAAAATCTGATGCAGCAGAATGTTGATGGTGACCGCACTCACATCCAGATCCGTGAGATCCGATTCCGGACGGCCTGGCCCCCACGCGCCCAAACCTTTGCGGTTGCGGGGCTTCAATCCTGGATAATCATGGATACTGACAACATCCGACAAGTATTGGAATGGACTGGCCAGCTCAGTTGCTTCCGGGTTCACAACGGCCCATTTCAATAACGAAGGCATCTCATACCGGAGGTCGGAAAGGGAAATCCCCACAGTAAAATCCCGACCAGGTATGCTGAAAAACTGAATGGGATCCGGGTTGTGGGTGGGGTCCGCTGAAACGGGAAATGCAGCCAGCCGATAGTCAGTCACCTCGCTGTTTCCGCCATGAATCCGACCGCGGATGGTCATTCCGCCGTCGTGCATCCGAATGGATTCAATACCTGCCGGCCAATCAGACCGGTCGCAGTAATCCCGCAATGCCTGAGCATGTTGAGCCTGTTTGATCTGTGCTGTCTTCTGCCGGTTGAGAATAGCTTGTTCGTGAAGCGTGGGACGCTGAATCCGCAGATTCCGTATGCGGCACTCCAATCCAGCAGCGTCCCCCCAGTCGAGGCGGAGGCCATGAATCCGATTGATGTCCCGCAGCGGGATGAGGCTGTCCAGAGAGACCCAATAGCGTGCCCATCCCTGGCTCGGTTCGAGGCCTGGAGCAAACTGACTCTCCGATTCATTCTCGCCGGGCGACAAAAACACCTGCAAAAACCGAACCCCGGTCAGCGAGAAGTATTCAAATGACAAAATCGTCTCTCCGTCCTCGAGATTCGCGTCTGCAAAACCTGCCCGGATATAGGGATCCGATCCAGTTGAGCGCAGCACCAGATCCGAATCGGACGTGAGCTCAATATCATGGGCGGAACTGGGAATGATTTGCAGTTCGACCGCCTGGAGAGGGATCAGGCATGGCCATTGAAATGCCATTCCCAGGCTGATAAGGATCAGGGAGGACCTGAATAACCCGGAGATGGACCACCTATTCATGATCACCTGGGCCTGAAAAGTGCGGCGTCCAGTATGGACCAGATATGGATAATCCATCCCATGAGGATGAACCAGAGTGCCCCGGCGAGGATAAAGTGAATTGCAGCCATGATAAGCCGCCCCTGAACCAATTGGCCCAGGCCCGGTATGAAAAAGGAACATATCGCGGCAATGACATTTGCAGTGGATCCCTGTCCAGACATGGTGCCAGCTTCCTCCCACCTCAGCTCCAGGTCAAGGCAAAGCACCCGGGGAACAGCGTTTTTCCTGCCTCGCAAGACAATATATTCAAATGCTGAGGGTGGAAAATCCTCGGGAAATCACCTTATGCCTCATTCATTCCGGCTCGTGGCCGCAGGGAACCGGGAGTGCCTTGAGGCCGCCCTACTTGGCAAATTCAACACAGCGGGTCTCGCGTATGACTGTGACTCGAATCTGACCTGGATATTGAATCTGGTCCTCAATGGACCGCGCCAGGTTTCGAGCCAATTTCCGTGCCCCATCGTCGTCGATCTCCTCGGCATTCGCCAGCACCCGAATTTCCCGGCCCGCATGAACCGCAAAACTCTTTTTGATCCCGGGATGGGAATCAGCCAGCTTCTCCAAGGCCTCGATCCGATTCAGATACGTGCTGAGCGTTTCTGAGCGTGCCCCGGGACGCGACGCACTGATGGCATCGGCCGCACTCACAATCACCCCATAGGGGCCAATCGGCTCAACTTCAAAATGGTGTGATGCAACCCCGTTGACAACTTCCGCGCAGACACCGTGATGCTTTAAAAAGTCGGCCCCAACAATGGCATGCCCCCCCTCTTTCTCATGATTGATGGCCTTGCCAATGTCGTGCAGAAGTCCGCACTGCTTGGCTAATCTGACATCACAGCCCAACTCGGATGCCAGAATCCCGCAAATTTGTGCCACTTCAATACTGTGATCCAGGATGTTCTGAGAATAGCTGAGCCGGAATTTCAGTTTTCCAAGCAGGTGGGTGATTTCCTGGTTGAAAAACGGGATCTGGACCTTGGTCTGAGCTTCATACCCGGAGCGCGTGATGACTTCTTCAATTTCCTCACGGCTTTTTTCCACGACTTCCTCGATGCGTGTCGGGTGGATTCGTCCATCGGAAATCAATTTCTGCATGGCGACTTTGGCAATTTCGCGCCGCACCGGGTCGAAGCCGGAGAGCACAACCGCGTTTGGAGTATCGTCTATGAGGACTGTGATACCAGTGGCCATTTCAAAGGCGCGGATGTTTCTTCCTTCGCGGCCAATGATCCGCCCTTTGATTTCCTCGTTCGGCAGTGAAAGTGTGGAAGTTGTGGATTCAAATGTATATTCGCCTGAGTACCGGTGAATGGCGACGGCGATAATTTTCCGGGCCTGGTTTTCAGCATTGGCTTTCGCGTTTTCGACTATGCGTTGTTCCATGGCCAGTGCCTCGGATTCGCAATCGGCTTTCGCCTCGTCCAGAATTTTCAGACGCAGTTGGTCCATGGACAGCCCGGATAAACTCTCCAATTTCTGAGAATATTCCTTGTGACGCTCGGCAACCGAATTCTGATGCGAAAGCAGAAGCTTCTGCTTTTCTTCAAAGTCCAAAAGCGCATTCTGGAAGGCCGCCACTTCCCTCTTGTGGACCAAGGTCTGAGCTTCGAGTTCAGCTGACCTTAACGCCACTTGTCTTTCAATTTCCAGGGCTTTTCTTTCGAGGTCGCGGGCTGAGTCCTGAGCACTCTGCAGGAGGTTCGAGGCTTTGTTCCGGGCCTCATCGAGAATTTTGTCACATTCCACCCGGGATTGATTTTCAGCCTCACGGAGTATGGACCTCCGATGCTCCAGAAAGCTGGATCTGAAAAACAGAAAAACAAGCAATACCACAGCACATGCGGTGAAAAACCCAAGAGTGGCGGCTGTCAGTTCATTTTGCGTCAGACCAATCAAATGCAGCATTCTAGTTTATCATTAAAGCCGATTCAGCTGAAAAGAGTTGCACTAAACGAATTTAATGAACTTTGGATGGACGGTACTCACCTATTTCAGTGACCACCAGGTCCATCGGTATATCATGCGATTCCCTGGGAGCCGATTTCACCACCTGAGCATCAAAGCAAATACCAACTCTTTTACCCGAAACCCTCGCGAGCAGCCGATCATAAAAGCCTTTTCCCCGGCCAATCCGAACAGCCTCACGGTCGAAGATTAGTCCAGGGATAAGGCTCAAGTCGAGAACGTTTGCATCAATATCATTCATATGACCTTCTGGTTCAGGGATTCCCAGATGGCCATGACTCAGATCCTGCCACTCACCGGGATCCAATCGCCCAATGCCATACTCCCCGCGTGCATGAATGTATTTTGGCAGATAGACCGTTTTTCCCTGATCCCAGGAATATTCCACCAACTGCCGAACCTGTGGCTCATCCCATCTGGGAAAATAGACGAGGATATGCCGGGAATGATGAAAGGCCTCCAATTCCCTGACGCGCTCAACAATCCGGCTGGATGCGAGCTTCAGAGTCTCAGTTGAAGCTGCTGTTAACCACTGCCTCGCCCAATCCCGAAGCTCCTGCTTTTCCCGGGTGATCTGATCGGACTCCATCTGCAACTATCCCGCCCCCACTCAAGTGATAACATGATCCAATCCCACCCATCATGATCCGTATCAAAAAAGACTCCGTGAAATGGAGTCTTCTTGACAGGGATTCCTGGAGGGCACAGATGCCTCAGGCGAGACTCTGGAGAGCTGCTTTGACCGCATTGAAATCGGGAAGATCTTTCGGGGTCGGGGTCTGCTCGGAGTAGACAACTTTCCCGGATTTATCAATGACAAATGCGGCACGGGCCGAGGTCATCCCAAATCCAGCCAGGTCAGGAATGACGACATCATAAGCTTTGGTCACTTCCTTGTTCAAGTCGCTGGCCAATGTGATGGTGATATTTTCTTTGGCAGCCCAGGCTTCCTGCGAGAATACACTGTCGACACTGATACCTATGACGTCGGCATTCAAAGCAGCATACCCGGAGAGACCAGCGGATATTTCACAGAGTTCTTTGGTGCAAACACCCGTGAATGCCAATGGCACAAACAGGATCACTGTGTTTTTATGACCAAAATTGTCAGACAATTTCACGTCCTTGACATCCTGGCCAGGCTTCTTGGACTTAAGACTGAAATCCGGTGCGGTACTTCCAACAGGTATAGGCATATGTTTATCGCGTTCGTTTAATACGTTGTCAATTTCGCTGACACTGAGGACTATATTCACACTTCGCTCAGAGTCAAAAATATAGTCCAGATTCCACACCTGCAGAGGCCATGTGCTGCGGGATGGATGCCTGTCACGCTACAGCGCGTGATCCGGATGGTTCCGAATCAGCCCTCTCCTTTGACCGCCTGCAGGACTTCTTCGGCATGAGTCTCAGGTTTGACTTTGCTCCAGACTTTTTTCACTTTGCCATCCGCTCCGATCCAGAACGTGGCCCGGGACGTCCCCATGTAGGTTTTACCCATGAATTTCTTCTCCCCCCAGAGACCAAACTCGTTCACCAATGTCCGGTTTTCATCGGAGAGCAATGGAAAATTCAGTTGGTACTTTTCAACAAATTTCTCGTGTTTCTGAACCGGGTCGACACTGACCCCGAAGACCGGCATCCCGAGTTTCTCGAACTGATGGATTGAATCCCGAAATCCACAGGCCTCGCGCGTGCATCCGGGGGTATCGTCCTTGGGGTAGAAATACAGGATGTATTCCTTGCCCAGGAGGTCTTGGGAGCTGACAACCTTGCCGCCATCCGCTGGCAGGGACCACTGGGAAACGAGGCTTCCTTCTTTAAGCATAACAATATCAATCTGACTGGATTCAGTGAGCCCGATGTCCGCTGTCACTGAGTGAAACAGCGCCATCTGTCTCAGGCCACAGGTGGCAATAGATCATCATAATGAAGATTTGCAAGTGACGGGAAAACCCGATCCGCCTGGATCAACTGGGACGCGGGGAAAGTTTGAGCGACAGCGACACACCTCATGCCCGCGGCTTTTGCAGCTTGAATCCCGTGGACTGCATCTTCAATGACGACGCAACGGCTGGCATCCACTCCGACCAATGCGGCAGCGTGCAGAAAAATGTCCGGATGTGGCTTCTTCTTTGCCACCATTTCTCCGGAAATGACAGCATCCCAGAACTTTTCCGGGGGAAGACCGATCTGGTTGAGATTGGCATGAACTTTAATGCGGTCGGCACTGGATGCCACAGCGGTCCGGGCACCCCGCATCCGGCATTCCTTCACCAGATCGATCGCTCCCGCGAAGGCTTTCAGATGAGTGGGCACTAATTCCAGATAGATCTCATATGTCCGTTTTTTGGCTTCCAGAGGATCGAGAGGTATTCCATACAATTCGGCAACTCCCGCCAGGTAGCGATCTTCTCCAGTGCCGATGAATGGGGTAAAGTCCTCCGGCTGAACGAATTGACCCAATTCACGGAACATTCTGACCGCCGCCTCATTGATAAGGGGTTCCGAGTCGGTGAGCACCCCATCCATGTCAAAGAGTATCAATTCCATAGACAAGCGAGGAAACAGAATTCACCCCGGTAATTCCAGCAGATTCCATGATTTTCATGGAAACGGACATTGCGGATTGTGCTTCCTCCGGAGATAATGAGATGGTGTTTTTCAAATTTGTCATTCGATTTCTGTTGGTATTGGGACTGATGATTTCAGCGCCCACGTCACCAGCCGGACCAGAGACGGATTACGTCGCCATCTATAAAAAAATCACTTCCGCAACACAATACATGCGCCAGGGCCGCAATGACATCGCCCGCCAGAATTTCAATGAATCCCTGCAGGAAATCCTGAATTTCCAACAAAACAATAGAAGTTGGAACCCCGGAATAATCAATTTCCGCATCAGTTACATACGAGAAAAACTGGCTGAACTCGGCGACGCCCCCAATACCTCCAACCTTTTCTCTGACTCGACCACACCCATTCCGCAGGATACCCGGGTGAATTCCCCGACCACCCCACAGATGGAGCAACAACAACAGCAGCTGACCGATCAATTAGCGGCTGATCAGCAAATCCTGAACCATCTCAAATCCAGAGTCGAATCTCTCGAATCAGAAAAAGAAAAACTGTCCAGCAAGCTGCGCGAAGCCTTGACTGCCGGCCCAAATCAGGTTGCCCCGGAAGAACTCGAGGCCACCAGACAGAAGATGAGAGAGCTCACCATTGAGAATCAACTGCTCCAGGTGCAACTCGCTGAATCTGTGAAAAAAGCTGCTGATATTGCCCCGGCTGACGAAATCGAGAAAAAGGTCAAAGACCTCAGCGACCAGGTCACTGTCCTCACCCTGGAAAAACAAGGGCTCACTCTGGAACTTGAGCGAATGAGAAGCCCCGCCAGATCCGATGGTCAGGCACTCATCCCCAATGCCAATCCTGATGAAAACCTTATCCAGATGCAGATCGTCCTCTCTGATCTGGAAATGCAATTGCAGTCGGCCAAATCCGAGCTCCTGGCCAAAACCCGATCCGAAGAACAAATCCAAAATCAGCTAGCTCAAATCACCCGGTCAAACCAATCCCTGGCAGCCGAAAACAAAAGCCAGGCACAACAAATACGCGACCTGCAGGCACAACTCTCCGGTCTGGACAATCTCAACCATTACAAAAATCATATTGCTGCCCTGGAAGGCGATCTGGCATCCAAAGAAGTCGACATCCGACGACTCACTGAAGAAAACCAGAAGCTCGCCCAAAGTAACGCCCTGCTGCAGGATGAGCTGCGCCAACTCAGCGGCAGGAACCAGGAACTCCAGCACCTGATACAGACAAAGGATCAACAAATCCTCGATTCTCAAAATGAACTGGAGGATGCCACATCCCGATTCCAGAGCCAGCTGGCTCAATTGCAGCTCGAAAATCAATCACTTCAGACCAGTTTGAAAAATGGATCACAATCCCTGAATCAATCCCAGGATAGACTGGAATCGAATTACGCCATGATTCAGCGGGAGATGGATCAGCTGAAGCAGGTCAATGACCGGCTTAAAGATGAGAACCTGGATCTCAGGCAAAGATTGAATAAGGCGAATGCGGGATGCTGCCACTGCG
>JAJOIW010000019.1 GCA_021209225.1 Verrucomicrobiota bacterium | reverse complement strand
TTCAGTTCTCGGCAGCCGTTTCCCTTTGGAACTTATAATCGTACTGACCGCCCACCATTCATCGGGTAGAGAAGATGATCTCGTCAGCTTATCTTTCTTGGCCAAGTATTTGCCTTAAAAAGCTTGGATCGGACGCGAGTATTTTCGCGCCTACCCTTGCACGGGCAATTGATGGAATACCTTGGAGTCGTTCCCGAATCCAGGCTGTCCACGCACTTTGGTCTATGACCGGCGATAAGCAGCTTGTCTTTGCTGAGTTTGAATCTCTTGCAAAGGCACTGGAAAGCCCAGGAGGCACACACCCGGCTTCTGGTTGGACTGATGCAGAGGAAGTTGTTGGCTACGCTGTGAGTAACCTCGATGACGACAAGGAGTTTCGGGACCGATTGAGACCGCTGCTTCGGACCATACTTGAGAACCACAGCTCGAAGGCACGCAAGATGGCAGAGGGCTATTTGCGTAGGTTTGATGAGTTGGACCGTTGAAGATATGCAGAATGTCCAACCAGGGCGCAACAGCGAACCGCCGCCCCGCTGGGCAGTTGGAGGGTTCGGGTAATTTGTCAGCGACTGTTTCAGCCGACCGGGCGTTTCCGGCGGCGGTCACTGAGCTTGGTCTTCTACTCTGAGGCATGAACACATCCGTGACAGACAAGATTGAGGCCGTTCTTACGGCCCCGACGCCATCCTTCCGCGTGCTTGACACAGGCGCGGAGCTCTTCCACGACTGGAATTATACGGACTACGAGGCAGACCGTGCCCGAGACGAAGCCGCTGCTCAGGAGGTGTTCGAACGGTTTCAGACGGTTTTCGGGCTTGCGGTGGAACACCTGCGGGCTCGGCTCGGCGAGCCGATCAGAATACAAACCAGGTGGTCTGAGGATCTTCCCTACTGGGTAAGCTCGAGCCTATTCGCCCTCTGGCACGTCGGAGATGACTTTCTCAACATCTTTATGGCGTATGACAACCCGGAGGATCCACCATTCCTGATTGTCGCGAAAGCTAACCGGAATGAGTTGGCTTCTGAATATTCAGACCCATGGAATTCCCAGTGGATGATTGACTATTACGACGAACCCGAGTAAGTCGAACTGAAAAAAGGAATGTAGGCAACGCACGCTTGCGTGTGTTGGATGTATTCCATCGGTGAACGAAACGCGGGAAGTTCCAGGGGAGCATTTATTCCGCATTTTTCCGGGTTGCCCAGGTTTGCGTGGTGGCTCTGGTTTTTCACAACTCTTCCGGATCCATATTCACGGCTCCATTCCGCGTGATATGCGATTTATTTTTTCAGCCCTTGCCCTCAGGTGGATTTCAGAAGATCCGTGGCCCTCAATATGAATTTATACAATCATTCACTGGATAGGAGTCCATTCTTCATTGGTTTTAACTTTTTCTCCAACAGAAACTCCCTTTGGGTTTGTGTTTATGTATATATCATTCCGCCGCAACGCGGCGGACGGTGACAGCCCAGGGTGGAGTGAGGAACGAGCGCAACCCTGGGAACATCAACCCACATCCTCACCGCCCCAACGGGGCGGACGGGGTTCCCGCAAGTTCATGGGGTTGATGCCATGCGGACGCTCCGTGCGCCCCGTTGGGGCGCCGCGTATTTGGTTGCATATTTCCCTGGGTCAGCACCCTGAGCTTTCACGGTTGGCCCCGTTGGGGCCGGACAAATCCAGGTGGATGGTGGCTGCCATGTATGGATTCCATCTGCTTCTCCCTGCTTTTTCCCGCGTTGTTGCGGTGCCACTTCCGGGTGAGAATTTGAATTTCAAAAATAATCCCTCTGGCTCAATGAACCAGAGGGATTCCCGACAATGGAATGAGTAAAAAAAATTCCTTATCACCAATCGGAGGATCCGATTTCTTTCTGAGCGGAGGTATTGCTGAAGAGAGTATCGGACTCATCCTCGGTTTCGTTTTTAGTCCCCAGTCCCAGGCTTGAAGAATTCATGGGTTGGTACTCAGTGACCCTGGACTCGAAAAAGTTCTTCTCTTTCTTCAAATCCATGATGGCAGACATCCATGGGAATGGGGATTCGTTGATTCCATAGGGAGTGCCCAACCCGATGCGGGTGAGGCGGCGATCGGCCACATACTGAACATACTCGCGGAACATCCCGACATTGAGCCCGATAATGCCGACAGGCAGGCAATCCTGGGCGTAGGCAATCTCCAACTCGACGGCCTGATTGACCATCTCCAATATTTCATTCTGGAATTCTTTGGTCCAGACCTGCGGGTTTTCACTGATGATTCCGTTGATGAGCTCCACACCAAAGCTGAGATGGATGGTCTCATCGCGGATGATATATTCAAACTGCTCACAGACCCCAGGCATCAGATTCCTTCTCTTGAAAGAAAGAATCATGACAAACCCACTATAAAAGAAGATTCCTTCCATGATGACATAAAAGCCCACGAGGTTTTTGATGAACTTCCGGATGCCTTCGTCTGTAGAGGTGGAGAAATTCGGATCGAGGATGTCCTGAGTGAGCTTCATCTCAAAATCATCTTTTTCATGAATTGAATTGATCTCATGGTACATGTTGAAGACTTCGCGTTCATCCAGCCCCAGAGACTCGACAATGTAGTGAAAGGTGTGGGTATGGACAGCTTCCTCAAATGCCTGGCGCAACAGGTATTGACGCGCCTCCGGGTTGGTGACGTGCTTGAAGATGGCCAGGACAATATTATTCCCAACCAGGCTCTCCGCAGTACTGAAGAAGCCAAGGTTTCTCATGAGCATATGGCGCTCATTTGCGGACAATCGGTTGGATTTCCATATCTCGATGTCCTTCTGCATGGCGACCTCGGTCGGGAGCCAGTTATTGGCACATCCATTGAGGTAAAATTCCCATGCCCAGTGGTATTTGAGGGGCATGAGCTGGTTCACATCAACCGCTTTGCAGTTGATCAGGCGCTTGTCTTTAGGATCAATTCTTTTGGTGAGATCGTGCGCCTCAGGGCGGGTCCCACCAGCATTACAACATGACATAGTTAAATATAATTGGGGATTATGTATCTTTATTTGAAACCAGGGATATATCTTTGAATTGGGACGATATATTGTGGGTAAAAATCTTTTATATTATTTTCCTCACTGGCAGCTTTCGCAGTCCGGATTATCGATACTGCAGGCCTGAGGGACAGGCATGGTGGTGGGGGATTTCAATCTCTCCTCCATGATGGATTCCGACTTCATCCAGGAATTTTTGAGATTTTTTCCTTTATTGATATTTCTGGATGAATGTTCGATGGATGTGGCGCCGAGAGACCTGAGGTAGTAGGTGGTTTTCAGGCCGGACTCCCAGGCTTGGAAATACATGCGGCTTAAAGTTTCGCCATCTGGCCGGCTGATATAGAGGTTGAGGGACTGGCCCATGTCGATCCATTTCTGGCGGCGGCTTGCGCATTGGATGATCCAGTTGTAGTCGAGGTCGAAGGCGGTGATATACCGGTTGCGGATTTCCTGAGGGATGGATTCAATGTCCCGGATACTGCCGTCGTAGTATTTTATTTCATCCACGAGTTCCTGATTCCAGAGGCCATGGTGTTTGAGCTCGTCGACGAGGAAGCGATTGATGGAGATGAAGTCCCCTGAAAGATTGGATTTGGCATAGAGGTGTTTGTATGCGGGCTCTATGGATTGGCTTATGCCGCAGATATTCGAGATGGTGGCGGTTGGGGCGATGGCCATGGTGTTGGAATTGCGCATTCCATGAGTCTGGATAGCCTGCCGCACGAGATCCCAGTCGAGGCGGGTGGTGCGGTCCATGTTGAGATAACCTCCGCGTTCTTTTTCGAGTAATGCGATGGTGTCAATCGGGAGGAGTCCACGGTCCCACTTGGAGCCTTTGAAGCTTTCGTAGGCACCGCGTTCTGCGGCGAGCCGGGTGGATGCGAGGATGGCGAAGTAGGAAATGTATTCCATGCTGATATCGGAAAACTCCACGGCCTCCTGACTGGCGTACGAGAGGTGCAGTTTATAGAGAGCGTCCTGGAATCCCATGATTCCCAAGCCGACCGGGCGGTGACGGAGGTTGGCATTGCGGGCTTCCGGGATGGGATAGAAGTTGATATCGATCACGTTGTCGAGCATGCGCATGGCGATGTGAATCGTCTCCTCAAGCATTTTGATATCGAGTTGACCATCTGTGATGTGCTCGGGGAGGTTGATGGACCCGAGGTTGCACACGGCGGTTTCATCCTCGGATGTGTTGAGCAGAATTTCCGTGCAGAGATTCGAGCTGTGGACGACACCGGCATGGTCCTGTGGGGATCGGACGTTGGATGGATCTTTGAAAGTCAACCAGGGATGACCGGTCTCGAAGACCATCATCAGCATCCGCCGCCAGACGGAAACGGCTTCCACCTGCTTGAACAGGGTGATCTGGCCATCCTCCACCATTTGTTCGTATTCGAGGTAGCGTTTTTCGAAGGCCTGTCCGTAAAGTTCGTGGAGGTCCGGGGTATCGCTGGGATTGAAAAATGTCCATTTTCCCTGTTCTTTGACGCGTTTCATGAACAGGTCAGGAATCCAGTTGGCGGTGTTCATGTCATGCGTCCGGCGTCTTTCGTCGCCGGTGTTTTTGCGCAATTCCAGGAAATCCCTCAGGTCGAGGTGCCAGGTTTCGAGGTAGGCGCACATGGCTCCCCGTCTTTTTCCCCCCTGGTTGACAGCGACAGCGGTATCGTTGGCGACTTTGAGGAATGGAATAATGCCCTGGCTTGTGCCATTGGTTCCACGGATGCGGGAATTTGTGGCGCGAACATTGGTCCAGTCATTCCCCAACCCGCCAGCCCACTTGGAGAGCTTGGCATCGTCAGAAATGCATTTGAAGATGTGGGATAAGTCATCCATGACCGTCGACAGGTAGCAGGAGCTCAACTGAGGATGAATGGTCCCGGCATTGAAGAGCGTCGGAGTGGATGAAACAAACCGGAAGGTCGAGAGCATATTGTAAAATTCAATAGCCCTTTCGTTCCGCTGATCCCCTTCATTAATCGCCAGTCCCATGGCGACCCGCATCCAGAAATACTGTGGGGTTTCCAGCCGCACATTGTTTTCATGGATGAAGTAGCGATCGTATAAAGTCTGAAGTCCCAGGGAGGCGAATTGGTTATCCCGGTCCCGCTTGAGAGCGGCCGCAAGTCGCACCAGATCAAACTGGGTCAATTTGGGGTCAAGTCTCTGGTACTTTATGGCGGAATGGATATATTCGGGGAATTTCTCGCGGTAGGCGACCACGAAATTGGAATCGACTGGCTGAGCACCGAGGACTTCCCGATAGATTTTATTGAGCAACAAGCGGGCGGCCACGTAGTCATAATCCGGTTCAATTTCCATGCGGCAGCTGGCCTCCTGGATCATGAGGTCTTCAATTTCGGCGAGGCTGACGCCATTGTAGAGTCCCCTGAGAGTGCATTCGGAGAGCAGTTGCCAGTCGTCAGGTTTTTCAAGTCCATGCACAGCCTTGAGGAACTGACGACGGATGCGCTGTGGGTCCAGAGGTTCGTGTGAACCATCGGCTTTGAGGACCATGATTTGCTCCATGACCACACCCTCGCGGTTTCTTTCGCCGCGGACGGCGCGTTGTTTGCGCCGGTCCTCGCGGTAGATGATGTAGCCGCGGCGACACCTGCCGGGGCCAGATGCATCAATTGCTCCTCGACGGCATCCTGGATCAGTTCGATTTCCAGCAACTGCCCGGACAATGCCCGGGTGATGCAATTTTCGACGACTTTCTCTGTGATTTTGTGGACGAGTGATTGGTGATCCAAAGGCAGGAAATCATCACCATGGATTCCCAGATGTGCCCGGAAAGCCGCCTCAATCGCCAGGAGTATCCGACTCTCATCGAATGGGACTATGCGACCATCTCTTTTGCGGACGGTGAAATTCCGTCCGGCAAGCGGGTCGAGCTCCCGCATTTTCAATTGTCCATCAAAACCTTCGTGCAACATATAACCAAATAGTGAATGAGTTCTTTAAATTGTCACCGGATCTTCGCCGGATTGTTGAATAGTCCCGAAAGAGAAAGAGCCAGCCAGCTCCATTCCTGAAGCATGAGTCAGCCAAGCCCTTGATCCTTTGACCCTGCCCTGATTCCAGACTTCCAACCGAGTGTATGACCACTGACCTTAATGTCAGTATTTTTCTTTGGATTTCTGTGATCCGCAACCCATTGCGGGAAAATCACACAAATTGTTTCCAAATTGAGGTAGAGAGTACTACTGGAATTACCCTACCAGATGTAGTGCCCCCTGAATTTCACACCCCTATTTGTAGGGCACATTGGCCCTATTCGTCAACTGGGGATCTGAAAAAAATTTATGCTGGTGATTCCACATGAAGCAGATCTGGGGAGATTGTTACTGGAAAAGCCGGGGGGGGAGGAATGATTTGATACGGACAGGATATGGGGGTGAACTTGGGGGGGATATTCACTGGGATGAGGGGCCTATTGGATAATTATTCACAATGTTCAAAGGTTATTCACGGAAATTGAGGGGGGAGAGATGGGAGAAGAGTTGAGAAATGGGAAAAGGAGTGCAGAGTGGAGACATGGCAAGTGAACGAAACATAGTAGCGGATGAAGTGGCTTTGATAGGAGATATTGTCGCCATCAAATGGAGCAATGGGGAGGAGGATTATTTTCCGATGGAGCGGTTGCGGGCGATGTCACCGAGTGCGGAGACACAGGGCGAGGTGGATATACTTGGTCAGAAGCATGGGGGCACGGACCGCCGGGAGTGGCCGGGAGTGAAAGTGCTTTCCTTTGAGAGGGTTGGGTCTTATGCGGTGAGATTTCACTTCAGCGATGGACACAATACGGGAATTTACAGCCACGATTATTTGAGGCGGATAGGCCGGGTGCTGCGGGGGAATGAGTTTCTGTGAGGGGGAATGCCTGACTGGCTTGGTGATCAGACGCTGGCGGAATGAGTTGGGATCAAAGAATCATGGGGTCAGGATTTCCGGTAGATCTCATTGAGCTTGTCATGAGAAGTGCCACAGTAATAGAGGAAAGTCACGAGAGCCATACGCCAATAGGTGCGGAGAATGCCCAGTTTGAGGAATTTGCGGGTGGAGGTGAGCACGTTGGCATCAGCGAGGGCCATGGAGCCGATTGGGTGCAGGCGGCGTGCCAGCTCAAACTCCTCCATGAGAGGCACATCCGGGAATCCACCTATGGCGATGAGAGCAGAACGGCGGATAAAAATGCCCTGGTCCCCCAGAACGCGCCGGGAAATGATCCAACGCAGCCAGCACCGGAATCGGGAGCCACGCATGATCCAGTGAGGATTGCGGAATTGCTTCCACATCCCGCCCCAGACAACCTCAGGATCCTTGAGGCAGCGCAGAATGGCCTGATCAAACCCGGGTTCGACCCAAGTGTCGGCGTGGCAGAAAAAGAGGATATCGGAGTGGGCCTTCAGGCTGCCCAGCCGCATTTGAGCACCGCGGGATGGTTTGGAAGTATAGACGGTGCACCCGAGGGATCGGGCAATTTCTCCAGTGGAATCATCACTCATGCCATCGACGACCAGAATTTCACCCACCAGGGAGGAATTCTTAAGACGTTGGATAGTCTGTGAGATCTCCTGAGCTTCGTTCCGGGCAGGTATGATAACAGAGATCGGACTGGCACCGGGATCCATACTTGGGTCTGGAAACGTGGCAGGTCGATCGCGCCTCGAATACCAGATTCCACAGGAGAAAAAACAGAGAATCCAGGCCAGTGAGTATGTGAGTCCGAAATGGATCACAATGGGAGCATGGAGATCCGGGGGCAGTTTGATGGCAATGCAGAACTGGATGAGGATCCATTCCCGCAGACCCAATCCACGCAAAGGAAATCCCCACTGGGAAAACCATTGCACGAGAAGAATCAGGACGGGCCAGGGCCAGATCCAGGCCGGAAGAATGAGAACCAGGACAACCATATCCAGGAACAGTGGAATGATCGCGGAGATTATGGAAAATGGGGAGAAGGATGCATGGACTGGCATCAATGCATTGCCGGACCGGGATAAATGATAAAGGGTATGAAGGAGAACAAGGGGAAAAATGAGAAGTGGTGAAGTCAGAGAAGCGAGGACGAGCCAGATGGAGGCACCCCAGACCAGTGCCACTATGGCAAGGGACCCAGGAATAGATCGCGGAGACCTGTTGTGGGATGCGGGATCGACGACAAGTCCAAACCAATTCAACCTCCGCAGCAGAAAGGATTGACAGCTGGCGGAGGGGAGCGAGATAAACCGGGCAAGGAAAAAAACACAGGACTGAAAAAACGACTCCTTCCAGTGAACAGCGTGCTGATGCCGGACAGAATGCCGGTGCCATTCATGTCCATTGAGCACCAGGGAGATTGCGCAGCGGAAAAATGCGTATATGAAAACAGCCCCCCATTCATTCCAATTCCACGAGTACGGCATATGGTCATGGAGCCAGGATTTCAATTCCTGGGATTGAACGAATCCAAAAACAAACAGGAGCCAGGAAAGTGCTGCGAGAATGGTGATCACCGGAGGCATGGTTCAATCATTGGGCGAGTGATGTCCGGGGATGGAAAATGGGGTCCTTTGCAGCATTCGCCCTGGCGGGGATGGAACCGGGTTAAAGTCGATGGTGGGATGAACCCACCGGATCGTTGGATTTGGTGAGAATGCGATGCGCTTCCTCCAAGGTGTTCGGGTTGGCCACATCAAACCAGAGTCCATCAAACCGCCAACCATAGGCGGAAGAGAAATTTTTGACCAACCATTCAATGAATCTGCCGGGTCGATCTGGATTGCCGCCCTGACTGAGGTATTGCTCCAGAGTGTGATTCATTCCCTGGGGAAAATAGTACACGAGGGCGCCGCACTGGGTGGATTGGGGTTCAAGGGGTTTTTCTTCAAAGTATGTCAGTCTGCCAGTCGCATCCATGGCTGCGGAACTGAGCTCGCGGGTGCGCTCGATGCTGGAGGCTTCGCTGATGACGACCGAGGGTGCGGAGCGCTTTCGCGACCACTCCAGAAATCCAGCCAATGGCTTGAAAACGAGGTTATCTCCACCGAGAACCAGAACTTCACCATCCTGCAATCCAGCCATGCCGTCCCGCAGATCATAGAGTGCCCCCCGGCATTCGTCAGGAGTACGGACTCCATTCGATTGGATTTCAATAGTGATGCCCCTTTCCAGAAATAAAGGGCATTGATTGGCCCAGGATTTGAATGGGTGAGCATACAGCTCGTTCGTCACGATGCACACCGAATGGATGCCGGAATCCGGCAGGGCATTTTCTAAAAACCATTCCAATAGTGGACGCCCGGCCACATTCATGAGAGATCCGGGACGCGTCAGCGACATCGGATGCAGTTTTGGAAAAACCGGCCAGCCAGGATGATGACATTCATATGGGTATACAGTGCCTAACTCTGCAGATCCAGCAACTCAGGAGCACATTCGGAAATCAATGTCCGACTCATGTCAATGAGATCCGCCTCGTCATAAAAATCCAACGCATGCGATGCCAGGGGCTTTAAACTGGCTTCATCCAGGTGGCGGATGAGATACTTCACCCCAGCCACCAATGGAGGAGAAACACTCAGATCATCGACGCCGAGAGCCAGTAAGATCGGAACGTAGATAATCTCGCTGGCCATCTCCCCACAGACACTCACCCGCAATCCATGGTCATGCGCATTCAGGACTGTCCGGCGTATCAAACGCAATATGGCTGGATGCGCCGGCTTATACAGGTAAGCAATTTTCTCATTCAGGCGATCCACCGCCATGGCATACTGGATGAGATCATTGGTTCCAATACTGAAGAAGGAAACATGCCGGGCCAGAATATCCGATGTGACTGCGGCACTGGGGGTCTCGATCATTGCCCCTGTCATGATTTCATCATCGAAATCGACTCCCTCCCTGGCCAGCTCCTGTTTGCATTCATCGAGGATGGAGTTGGCCTGGGTCAATTCCGATACACACGAGATCATTGGATACATGATCCGCACGTTGCGGTGTCGACTCGCCCGCAGTATGGCGCGCAGTTGAGCTTTGAATAACTGCACATGCTGAAGGCAGAGTCGTATGGCCCGCATCCCCCAAAAATGGATTGATCTCGTCGGCATGGTCCACTTTGGAGAGGATTTTGTCTCCTCCGAGATCGAGGGTTCGAATGACCACCGTCTCTGG